>JARFPV010000443.1 GCA_029288115.1 Akkermansiaceae bacterium
GGTATGGCGGCGCAGAATTCAGGGCGGATCCGTGTCACCCTGGCCAAGGGTGAAAAACTCCTGAGTCTATCTGTGCGGTGGCCGTCCGGTAAAGTGACCGAAGTACCCGCAGTTAAAAACGAAGGGTTGATAGTGATAGAAGAGTGATAGGTAATTTGCCGATTTTGTTGCCGTTTACTCGGGTTTCTTGTCCGGTATCACATACTCATCCACCCCGCGGTAGGTGATGCGTTTGGTTTTGGGTCGACATAGTAAAAGACATAGAACCGTGCCTGTTTATCTTCAGGCCAGCGGGTGCTTTTGATCATGCGGTTGGTGCCGTCGTCCTCACGTACGCCTAGCCCGACATCGTAGAACCTTTCCTTGCGGGCGCCCTTGAGGGTGATCACAGTACCGCGCTTGGGTCTGAGTGAGAACTTTGCTGTGCCAATGAATCCGAGCACCGTTTTTGGGGTGTTGTTGTGAATGTAGGCATCGCCGGGTTTGAACTTGGAACCATTGAATGGCATGATGATCGGCGTATAGAGGCCCTCGGCATTGGGTAGTAGGATAACGACAAACGAGTTGCCCTCCTCGGGGAGTTTGACGGTGGCAAGCGGGATATTTTTATTGATCGTCTGAATTCGGAAAGCACGTGCCGGTGGTTCCTGCGGAGCCGACAGGTTATTCATCGGCAAGTTGAACGGGTCAGATTGGATGTCTTCGTTGGCTAGCGTAACCTTACCCAGGTTGGGAGGTATGCGTTCGGCCAGTAAGCGCACTTTTAACTTGGCTTTTTGAGCTCTCGCAATGTCTTGCCCAGTGATGAGTAGCACCGCTGCGAACAAACAGATACCCCATGTATGCAGTCGTTTTGTCACTGGGTGGAGTATTTAGATTTCACGGGGGTTTAGCCAGCGAAATGATATCAATTTGAACTGCCTTCCGAAGCTTTTGTTTGTCGTTTTTCTCAAGTCGGCGGTGGCTGTCTCTGCGGGATCGGTAGGATCGAGGTAGTCTCGCTGGCGCTCAACCACAGCCTCACACCATGCCTGGGCGAGGATCTTGCCATCGCTGTCGACCGCCTCACCATATGTGCGAATGATGAAGCTGTCTGACCGGGCGGACAGGATAGGGGCGATGGGTGTCAGGATGTCACCCTGCTTGACCATGGACGGTGCGCCGTAGTGCATGGCGCCTTCTTCTGCTTCGGGGAACTCAAACCGATTTGTAACACCTTGAGCAACTCCCCGCCCCGAGTTCTGGTTTTTGTTCACGTTGACATCAGCAGAATCCAGAGCGCTCTGGACGGCTCCGGAGCGGGCGAGTTCCTTGTTATTGCCAACACGCCGGTTGACGAAATCGGCAAGGCTCAGGAATGGGCCACGTTTGCGAATCTCGCGCACAATGCCTTGGGCAAGGCTTTCGATTTCATCATCGGTTAGAACGCGGCGACCGTGCCACTGGGCGGGTTCCATCGCGGCCTTGTCTTCGACGATGATATTTCTCGGTGCCTCGATATTAGTCACCGGGGTGTCCCCGTCTTTGGCGGCGATCGTTTCCGAGCCACTCTCATTGCGGACAACAATCGGGCGGTCCTTCAATGTGCCGAGCACTGCCTTCCATGCTTCTACCGATGTCGAGTTCACATTGAACAGGCCGTCCACACGCAGGTAGCTGGCAACCTTGGAAATGGCGTCTTGAGTGGGTTTGTCCCCTGAGAATAGTGAATTGACTAGCTCGGTGGCGTCCTTGCCACCTAAATCACGTAGATAGCGAACGTTGAGAAGACGTTTTTCATCCACAAAGAATTCACGGGCAACTGTCTTCTGGTTTTTTGGCTGACTGAATTCAGGGCTGGGTCTGGGAGCAATACTGGACAGGAAGTAATCGTCCCACAACTCGCGGTTTGCTAGATACGAGTGATCGGCAATGGGGTGGGGGTATGGGAAACGGAACCCGGGAGGTTTGGGTAGAATGCCCTCTGTTTCGTCAGGTGCGAGTAGGGAGGGGGCGAGCGAGTTGCCAATGGCATGTGACACGTGTGGCAGCATGGGGATGCGTGCCATGGCATGTTCTGTACTAATCGATGCCGTAAGCCGGTTAAACCCGTTGGCAAAAGAATGTTGAAACGCGGCCAGAGATACAATCGGCTGGCGTGGTACCGTGTGGGTGTTCACGAAGTGGGATCCAAACTCCGTACCAAAGCTGGAACCAAAAAACCCTTGCCCGTCAGCGCTTTCATCCAAGGGCGCATTGAGCCATGAGGTTAACGGGATGACTCCGGTTTCATAGGGCAACATATCCCGTTCTTTTTCAGACAGGTTGTAAAAGTCGACATTGCGCGCCATCGGATTAAAACGAGACAGCATTCTGGTGCCACGCGTGTTCTCCTGTTCGGTCTTGATGCTGTAGTGATGCACCATGAAGGGTGCTTTACGGGCATTGTACATGCTTGGGATAGGGATGGTGCGCGTGTACTGGGGGCCTTGTATTACCGGGAACGGCTCTGAGAATGCAGGGTTGTTGGCATAAACACGGTCGGAGTTCCCCAAGGTTTTGTTCATCCGTGGATTGCGCGTTGTACGATACTCACCAACCTGTGCGCGGCTGTAACCATAACAGTGGTCGACGCCCACCATGCCAATATGCAGGTTGGTCCCCCATGGGCTGCCGATGACCAGGCTGTTGTGAGTGAGTGACCACCTGCGGGAGTTTCTTTGTCCGAAGCCATCGATGATGTTGCCGCCGGAGACGCCGTCCCGTCCGCCAGTCAGGTGGTTCGGCGACACCGAATAGCTAATCACATCATCGCTGTCCACGTGTACGTACTGTCCGTTTTCGTCAATGAGCGCGAATTTTGTGCCTCCACCATAATTGAATCCCTTGGTTCCATCCAAACCGGCAAAGCCGCCATTGCCACTTTGTGTATTTCCCGTCTGGGAAATTTTCAGCACTTCGCCGGGCTTGAGTGTGATGCGTTCTTTCTCACCGGCATTCAGCCTCATCATGTTGTAATCGATGCCACCACTTGGATTGAGATAATCTTTTCGGTAAACCGACCGCATCAGGGAACATTTCCTCAAGGTGCCGCCATTCACCCGCACATTGATGTCATACGGAATGACCCAGAAAACATACATGTAACATTTTTCCCTGTTGCGATTGTCCCGGTGGGTCGCAACATCAATCGCGACATCGAGCGGATTCCATAAGGTGATAATGGGATCGATGTTCACATAAACGGCCGATGTTCTCGGATCCCTGGGGTCCGGACCCAGCCCAAACGACAATACATTTTGGTAACTGATCGTCACCGGATGTTTAAACCGATCCCAGTTATCTTGGGCAATGGCTTGGAGCGAGTCGGCCGTTTGTAGATACGGCGCCTTGCTCGGTATGGAGCCACCCGTCGTGTACGACCGCCCACCTGAATATTTCAATTCCTTGTACAGGTTATAGTATGCCCAAAGCTCCTGGAAATTAATGCCAACCTCTTCATATCCTGTGACCGGACTCCTGACCGTATAGAGCACGTTATTAGGGTCGCTGAGATCGGGCGCACTTGTGTAGGTTTCCATTTTCAAGGAGAGGTCCTTTCGGAACCCGCCAGCCCGGACATTGGTTAGAAGACCAGTGGAGAAAGCAGAGATATCATGGAACAGCGGCTGGGACGCTTTTGGGTCCGACAAGAGGTGGCTGCTTTGTTGCCAGCTGGTTACCTTGGGAAGCCTAGGGTCATCAGTGGATAGGTCAGAAAACGGTCGGGAGCTATCGGTAGCTGCCAGTTCGATCGCATTGCGCGGTGCTGCTTGCAGGTTGTTTCGGGTCACCGCCAGTGAACTCCCCCGGTAGGGAGGGGGTGTTGCCAGTGCAGCTTTCACCCCCTGATCGCCAATCCACCACGCCATGCGCCCCGTTGCTTTATCTTTTTCAGTAAGCTGAATGGCAGGAACTTTAACCTGACCAATACCATCCGACCCAATCGTTCCAGTGCCAACAAGCTCAACGGAATCGAGGTCAGCAAGTTCGGTTTCAGCTGTCGCACTCAGGGCAAGGAGGTTGGGATCGCCAGAAACAAGCCAGCGACGGAACTTTGGATCGGGCCTGTCGTCAGTCGATGAAAGCCATGAATCATAGACACCAGTCCAATACCTGCTTCCCATGGCCGCTGCAGTCTCTTGCCCCTCGCTTCCCGGCTTCTCGAGCTGGTCGGCCGTCGTCGATACCCGCTGGTCGGGCCCGAGCTGTTTCTGAAGTTCGCCGATGGCCATCATCAAGGCGAGTCTGGCGTTGGCTTGTGCCTCCGCTTGGGCAGAACTGGCATTACTCGAACGGTTTTCGAGAGTTGCCAGACCAAGCATTGCAAGGGCTACCATGACCAGCAGCGTCATCACAGAAATCGTGGCGATCAATGCAAAACCGGGCCTGTGATGTAGGTGATGTGGGTGGTACATGCGGATATTCGATGAAAAACTTAGATAGCGCGTTTACATATTCAATGTAAATACAGGATGGGGTTGGTGGAGTTTTGAGCAATCAATTTTCCTGCCCGTGTCTAACCCCCAAATAAGGTAGTTTCAGACCCTCTGCATCGAACTTGGAATCATCCATCAGCTTCATTGACATTATCAAAAATCTGTAAAACATAGCCCCATAATCACACACGTATGAAAACTAATATCCGGCCTCTAAATAACATATTCGCCCTATGCCTGTCCTTTTCAGTTCTGCTGCCCGCTACAGCGGCTGCCCATGAAAAGAAAAAGCAGGAAAGCTACACGATTGGCCTTTCGATGTATTCGCTGCGTCATCTGTTTAAGGACGGAAGTTTGAAGCCGCTGGATTATCCTGCATTCGCGAAAAAAACATTCGGTATCACTGAGATCGATATTTGGGACGGTGGGTTTCCGCAGGATAAGCGAAACGACCTGGAATTTTACAAGGAGCTTAAAAAGAAGTCGGATGCTGCCGGGACCAATATTTTTCTGGTGATGGCCGGTGCGGTCGATGCTACCGGTGAAACTGCCGAGGAGCGTAAGAAGGGGGGGGATGCGCATAGGAAATACGTCGACCACGCCGCGATTCTGGGTTCGAAGTTTGTACGTGTCTTCCTGAAGGCTCCCGAGGGGGGCAAGCGAAAGGTAGCGATTGATAACTCGATTGAAGCCCTGAAACCTCTAGCAGATTACGCGAAAAGCAAAGGCGTGATGATTGTGATTGAGCCCGGTGCATCCACCTGGGCAAGAAACGGTCATTTCCTCGCTGCACTCGCTAGAATCATGGATCATCCTGCCTGCCGTTTGATGCCGGACTTCGGTAAGCTGGCCGATCCCTATTGTGGCACCGTTGCCATGATGCCATACTCGGAGTCGGTTTCCGCCAAGAGCTGGAGCTTCGATGAAAAGGGTGATGAGAAGAGCCTCAGCTATTTTCGTCTGATCAGGAGCATCAATGATGTGGAGTATAAGAAAATTATCTCAATTGAATACGAGGGCGAGAAAATGGGGCCGGTCGAGGGTGTCAAGGCGACCCAGAAACTGCTTGAAAAACACCGCCCGTAAAAGCCTGGGCAAGTGGCTATCTAACCAGTGGGTGGGGGGGCTAAGGTAGAACCCTCGATAAACTCAGCTTCTGAAAACCCCTTCTGTTTGTCTTCTTTGCCCTGCAGCACATTCTCGGCCCATTGAGCGATGCGGTTTGTAATCGGTGTGCTGTCCCGATGGATGTGTGCTATCGAAGGATGAGTCCATTGG
>JARFPV010000481.1 GCA_029288115.1 Akkermansiaceae bacterium
CCCTTGTGCCCCATGTTGCTGGTATGGAATGACGTCCAGACATACACCTCGTCTCGGATTTGTCCGTCGGGGTAGTAGAGGTGTGGTAGCGTGGGAAGCTGGAGTTGGTAGTGATCGCCATACTTGTCTCCGATCTTGAAACGGTCATCATATTCGGCCCGGCGGCTGTGGCAGGTAGCACAGCCGTCGAGGACGCGCTCCGGATGGTTTTTCTTAATATCCTTGTGTGCGGCGATGTCGATCAGGCAGCCGGATTTTTCATCGGCGTGTTCTGCTAGATCGCCGTGGCACTGCGTGCATCCAATGCCCATTTCCTTCCAGTGCGACTGGTAGCTATCGGTCGCTTCATCATAGTTTTTCTGAAAATCCGTCATGTGGCACCACGCGCACTGTGTGTTCCAGGTCATACCACGGTTTGTCCAATGCCCCCAATCTGCCTTGGTGCGTGCATCACCATTAAAGATATCGAACCACTCCTTTTTTGATGGGTCCCATGCAGCATTCGGCGCCTGCCATCTACCATCGCTTGCGGCGGTGAGATACTGGATCAGCGGCTCGATCCCAATCACCATGCCGGCAGCGTGTTTTTCTCCGTTGGCAGTGATGGTGAGCTCTTTTGATTCTTTGGAAAATGACCACGTCTCCGATGGTGTTTTTAAGGATTTGCCAGAGAAGGGTTGTTGGTCGAGCGCCATGGCTAGTAGTCGGTTTGCTTGCCCATGGTGTGACTTCTGCCAGTGGTGGTGGATATCCTTGTGACACTCCATGCAGCGCGAAGATATGGCGTTCTGTCCGGGAAGCTTGGTCAGCGTCGCATTGAGCTCCGCTCCGGAATGACCCTTGGCCGAATTTTCATTGGAAGCTTCCTCCTCAGGTGATGCAGGTGATTTTTTTTCACCACAGCAGCAGAGCAGGCAAGCGAGGATGGGGAAGATATAGAGTTTCACGAGATTAGTTACCGGGCGTCTTGTCCAATTCCATCAGAACGAGATTGGAAATATTGAACAACGCATGGATTGAGATGGGGGCCCAAAGAGAGCCTGTAATTTCGTAGGCAATAACGAGTATGATCGCCAAAATGAATAGGGGAAGAATGGCATTGATATTAAAATGGACGAGCGCAAAAAACAGAGAAGAGAAAAGTGTGGCGAACAAACGATCAGAAAACCGTTTGGTCGCTGAGTAGATATAGCCACGAAACACAAGTTCCTCAATAAAAGGGGCAATGACGCATACACTCACAGCAAGTAGAACACGGATGGTTGCTCCACTGGATTCTTTGTAAACTCTGACGGCCTCTTGCTCCTTGAGTTCTTTGCCGAAGGTTTGTTCAAGAAACTCAAAGTAACCTCCGATTTGTAAAGCAAAGTAGGTTAAAAATGCCAGGATAACACCGATAGGGGCTATTACGATCAGGTACCGGGAGTTCTTTGATTTCAGTCCAAATAGCTGAACTAAATCAACGTTTCGGAACATGAGTAGGGCCAATACGATAATTCCCGGAACGATCTGGGAAATCATCTGAGTGGCTACCACAGGTGGTGTTATTTTAATCTCACGGACAGAGCCGTCCGGATTGAGTTCTGGAGGGGCTTGAGCGAGCGTAAGATACCATCCATAGATGCCGAGAAAAAAGAGGATGCCGAGGATGTCAGCACGATTGAAGAAAGTCGTGCTGACTTTACCATAGCGATGACAGGCCATCTCAGGTGAGTTTCTGCGCAGCATCGCATAGAGCGGTATCGCACAGATAAAGGCAGCTACGCAGAATAAATACGAGCTGGAGTAAACAAGATTGGCATTCATGAGTGTCGGGTGAGGCGCAAGTGTAGTGGATAACTTTGAAGTTTGAAGTTTGAAGTTTGGCAGTTTCCGTGTGTGATCAGGGCGTGCCTGATTCCACAAGTTCATCACTGGTAGCCGCCGCGCAGCAACTCACCGAGGAGCTGAAGCCATTGCGTTTTGCTGAGCCGGTCAGCCATGTGTATCTTCCCACAGAGTATGCCTGGGAAAGCCACCGGATGTATCTGGAGAAGTTCGGTTCGGGGCAAAAAAAAGTGCTAATGCTCGGCATGAACCCAGGACCGTGGGGAATGGCACAAACTGGTGTTCCCTTTGGTGAAATCCCCGCCGTGCGCGACTGGATGGGTATTTCTTCACCGGTCAATAAGCCGGAGAACGAGCACCCGAAACGGCCGATCGAGGGGTTTGATTGCGCCCGGTCAGAGGTGAGTGGCAGGAGGCTCTGGGGGCTGTTCGCAGACAAATTTCCAGATCCGGATGATTTCTTTAGTGATCATTTTGTAACCAATTATTGCCCGCTTGTCTGGATGGGAGAGACTGGGAAAAACATTACGCCCGACAAGCTACCCAAGGCCGAAATGATGCCAGTGGAACAAGCCTGCCGTAAACACCTTGCCGCCGTGATCGATGCCCTGCAACCTCAGTGGTTGATTGGAGTGGGTGCCTATGCGGAAAAAAAACTCATCGAAGCGGTGAAGGAGTATTTTCCCGACCAGGAGTATAATACCGGTAAAATACTACACCCATCGCCAGCCTCACCTATTGCTAACCGTGGCTGGGAACCGCAGGCGGAGAAACAGTTGTTAGAAATGGGGGTCTGGTAGTTCACTATTACTTTTGGGATAGAAAAAGTAGCGCGGATCTGCTATGCACACTCTGATGCGCAACTTCATATTAATTTTGTGCCTTGCCGGTGCGCTTAGTCACTGTCGTGGGTTGGATCTTGATGAACGTAGCAGACCTGTTGAGAGTCTGAAAAAAATATCTGTAACGACTAAAAATTCACGTCACCACGCAGAAATATATCAAACTATACTGGAAGCCAGAAAACTTGAAAACAAGTCACCAGAAGCCGCCATTTCCAAGTATATCTATGCTGCATATCGTGTTTCCCAACTACGGGAGGATTCTCTCCTGCCGCTGTATAACCACGCCGTCGGGCAGGCAATAGATCTGCTGACGGAACAAGCGAATAGAGGTGTTACAATGCCACGGTCATTGCAATGGGGAGGGGCTGCGGTAAATCTCGATGTAAGTGCAAAAGACGAGTATGGTTATGGTATCGCTGACTTTGATGACATCTTGCCTGCTGATATGCTGAGCTATTCTGGATGGAGAACTGATGTGAAATCTGGAGGAGTAGGATCAGCACTCGTAGCACAGGTCAAAAAAAATTCTCTGGATCGCAGGCACTGCGAAAATTTGCCCTACAGGATTCCTTCGAGTGGTTATAATTATCCGTTGACCGGATTAGTTCATTTTACTTCTAAGTTGGGGAAAATCTCCGCGAATATTCAATTCATCAATCCGGTGGATACTGGGCAAATCGATCTATGGGGAAAGAAACGGGCAGTATCAAAGAACCTCACTGCCCCATTAGCGGTCTCGTTATCAGCCGACAAGCGTTCCCGAAATAATGATCGGTTTACCCTGCTGGGAGTATTTAAACCCCAGCGTTTTTCAGAGAAAATGGGTATTTATTCTTTGGGGCCACTTGATCCTAAGAAGGTGCCTGTAGTGTTAGTGCATGGATTAAACTCAGATCCGATAACTTGGCGTAATGTGTTTAACGAGCTAAATGCTGACTCAATACTCAGGAAAAAATACCAGTTTCTGGCATTTTACTATCCTACGGGTTTACCTCTTAGAGTGTCTGGTGCCGAGTTGAAGCGCAGTATCAATGATGTGCACCAGTATTATGCAAAACATGGACAGTCAGCGAATGCGAACCACATGATCATTGTCGGGCATAGTCTTGGAGGGTTGTTAACCAGTGCCCAGGTAAGAAAAATTGACAAACAGGTTTGGCAGAAAGCGTTCAAGGATAGTGCAGATGCCTCTCTCATACAGAATAAGGCAAAGGAAGATTTTAGTTACTTCATACATGGGCCTAAGCCTACGTTCGTGAAGCGTGTTGTTTTTATTGCAACCCCACATAGAGGTAGCCGGAGAGCTGATATGTATGTGGTGAAATTGCTGTCCTCACTAGTTAAGCTGCCTAAAAAAATGATGGTCTTCAATACGCCACAAGTGGCGTCGGCATTAACCGACTTCGGAAGAGCGGTGTTCGGGGTGGATAACCCGTCAAACAGCCTAACAGTTCTTAGATCGCATAGTGCTCCACTTAGGTTTTTAAGTGATAGCCCAATGTATGATCATATAGAATTTCACTCGATTATGGGGGATCGTGGACGTGGCGACACGCCTAATAGTTCTGACGGAGTGGTTGCCTACAGCAGTTCTCATCTTGATGGTGCGAAGTCTGAAGTAATCGTTCCAGCTGATCACGCTGCGCACGACCACCCTCAAGCTATCAATGAGCTCAGCCGCATCCTTCATTTACACCTGAAATCGAAATAGGTTTCCATACTCTATACTTAATTTGAAAAGAGCAGGCAAATCAGAGAAAGCCATCACAGGTGAAAAATCACTGCCTCAGGATGGCAGGTTAAGTTGGAACGGTTTGCTGCACAAAGCGGGGAAAGCTGCTATTTGGATTCTGGGCGTATTCTTGCTTCTCTACTTATTGGGTGCAATATACTACCATGGCCCATTCACACAGGCAGGAATAGGTAATGGCCTGTTAGCTTGTGTATGGATGGTAGCTATGGTGGTGGTGTTTTTGCGAATCAAGCCGTGGAAAATGCGTGCCATTTGGTGGTCGGCGGGTTTGTTGATGGTGCTTGTTCCTTATTTGATGATTCGTCCATCGAACGATAAAACTTGGGAGCCTGAATTTGGTCGAACCGGGTATGCTGATGTGTCTGGAGATGTGATTACACTCTATAACGTGCGTAATTTTGAGCATCACTCGCGCGGAGAGTTCGATCAGCGCTGGGAGACCAGAAAGTTTCATTTGTCGAAACTTCGAGGTCTGGATTATTTCCAATCGAATTTCTACGGAAACACACTGGCCCACCCGATCTTGTCATTTGATTTTGGTGACGATGGGAGGATTTGTCTATCGGTCGAGACTCGCCGCGAAGTTGGTGAAAAATTTACTCCCTTTGGAGGGCTTTATAAGATGTTTGAGCTGCAGTACCTGTTTATCACCGAGGAGGATTGCATACCGCTGCGCACAAAGGTGCGGGAGGAGACGGTGCGCCGCTACACGATTGATGGCACGCCCGAGAAAATCCGTGAAATGTTTCTAGCCTCCGTAATCATCCAGAACGACCTGGCCGAGAATCCAAAATTCTACAACGTGATCCACGCCAACTGTACAACCAGCCTGCGTGCTCAGCGACCGAAAACAGATCGTGTTCCATGGGACGCGCGACTGCTCTTCAATGGCATGTTAGATGAATACCTATATGAGCAAGGCATGCTTCAAACGCATGGCCTTTCATTTGAAGAGCTACGCCAGAAAGCAATTGTTGAAGGGGACGCACGCTGAGTTCCGCTTGCTAACAAATCGTCACCGGTTTGGCTGTGCCATATGCGCCTTGTAGGCGTGTATGGTATACGGGCTAAGGCGTGGTTTACCAAAGCCGTGACGGTTACTTAGTGCGTCGCTAATGATATGCGTTGCCTGCAATTGAGTGCCTGACGGTTTTGTTGACATGATGACCTCAGCTTTGCTTAGTAAATTGATACTAGTGTGCGGTGGCACATAACGTTCAGGCACCCAGTACCTTTCCCTGATGATGTCAATATGCGCCCGACATCCTTTTTTACAATGCCCAGTACAATGGATGATCTCACGTTCCCGGTAGTCCCAGTATCCGGGGACAACATATCCCGAGAAATGACTTTTTTGTGTCCACTGTCTGGTTCCTTTGTTGCGCAACCAGAAGGTATTCTTTCCGCGCGCCAGGGCAAGTTCCGCAGCGCGAACATTCACAAAATACCGCGCAAATTCTGGCCCCGGTCGGTTGAAGGTTTCAAACGTCACCCGCACCCGATTCTTGTCGATGGTGCTTTCGGTATATCCTCCCCACGAAGCCGAGTTGCCTTCCCACGGCTGACTCGGCCTCTGTGTGAGTGGCTGGTAATACAGTCGGGCTGGTGAGCAGCTCTGGAATAGAACAGCGGTGCCAAGAAGTGCGATGAGGAAAAATATACGTTGCATGCTAGTTCGACTGCATGCGCCGCAGTTTATTCAATCAGAATGGATTGAATCCTCGAGCAATGCACGGGTGCCAGCGCGTTTAATACCCTTTTTCCTTCATGTAGTCACCGACCCACTCGATGCCGTAGGTTCCATTGATGAAATCCGGATGATCCATGATTTCCTGTTGGAAAGGAATAGTCGTCTTGATGCCTTCGATGGTGAATTCGGAGAGGGCACGTTTCATGCGGGCGATGGCGATCTTCCGGGTAGCACCGGTTACGATGAGTTTGGCAATCATCGAGTCGTAGTGCGGGGGAACCGAGTATCCTGCATAGGCGTGGGTGTCTACGCGCACGCCCTTGCCGCCGGGTGTGTACCAAAGCTCGATCTTGCCTGGGCTGGGTGCGAAGTTGTTATAGGGGTCTTCTGCGTTGATCCGGCACTCGATCGAGTGTCCACGTGGGTTGACGTTAAGAACGTGCTGAGAAAGCGGCTCGCCAGCAGCCACGCGGATCTGCTCTTTGATGAGCTCGCAGCCCATCACTTCTTCGGTGACCGGATGCTCCACCTGAATCCGGGTGTTCATTTCCATGAAGTAGAAGTTTTCCGCCTTTTCGTCGACGAGGTACTCAATGGTGCCGGCGTTCTGATAGTCGATGGATGAAATCAGGTTGACGGATGCTTCCGCCATTTGCTGCCGCATCTCATCGGAGATGAGGGGAGACGGGCATTCTTCAATGATTTTTTGGTTACGTCGCTGCATGGAGCAGTCGCGCTCGCCGAGCTGAATGTAGTTGCCGTGCGAATCGCCGATGACCTGCATCTCAACGTGGTGGGGTTTGAGCACAAGCTTTTCCAGATAGCATTCACCGTTGCCAAAGCAGGCGATGGCTTCTTTGCTTGCGGCATCGTAGAGAGAGATGAATTCATCCTCCTCAAAGCATGGGCGCATGCCACGGCCACCGCCACCAGCAGTTGCCTTGATCATCACTGGGAAACCAATTTCCTTGGCAAGCTCAAGACCGTGTTCTGCGGAATCCAGAATGCCGTCTGAGCCAGGTGTGATGGGCACGCCAAATTCCACGGCGGATGCGCGGGCAGTATTCTTATCGCCCATACGGCGGATGACCTCAGCGGAGGGCCCAATGAATTTGATGTTGCAGCTTTGGCAGATCTCTACGAAGCGAGCATTCTCAGAGAGAAAACCGTATCCGGGATGGATGGCCTCAGCACCGGTGATCTCCGCTGCCGCGATGATGCGGTCAGGCTTCAGGTAGCTGTCCTTACTCGGTCCGGGCCCGATGCAGACCGCCTCATCGGCGAGCTGCACGTGCATGGAATCGATGTCTGCCTCGGAATAAACGGCAACGGATTCTACACCTAGCTCACGGCAGGCGCGGATGACTCGGAGGGCGATCTCCCCCCGGTTGGCGACAAGTACTTTGCTAAACATTGGGGAAAAGAAAAAAGGTTACCGATGGTAAGATCTACTGCACGCGGTAGAGAGCATCGCCGAACTGGACGGGCTCGCCATCTTTGGCAACAATCGCGGAAATAGTACCGGATGTTTCAGCCTTGATCTCGTT
>JARFPV010000522.1 GCA_029288115.1 Akkermansiaceae bacterium
GCTTTTTGGCCTCGATGGCAGCTTTAGTTTTTGCTTCGTCGAGTGCTTTGCCCTCTTCCATCACGACAGTCGCACGAAAACCGGAAAGGAGGATTTTTTTGACGCCGTCTTGAGATTTAATGGCCAAACTGGCCCTGTTGGCGACGCCTCACCCCTTGCCCTTGACGTTGACAATGTAGACGGTGGCTGTGTTTTGAGCGGGAGCCTCAGCGGCTGGTTTTGTCTTGGTGGCTGCATCATTTGCCTGTCCGGGTAACACAGATAACCCGAAAGCGGCGAGCGCAGTCGTAAGTAATGTAGTTGTTTTCATGGTGATGGTATCCTAACGGATTAGACCTATCTACATCTTTTTAGCTCATCATGCAAGTGACAGAGTGAGGAAATTCGTCTTTTTTAGCCCTATGTGGGTGAATTGGGTAAAAAACTCACCTATTTAGGCCATTTGGAAACTATTCCACTTCCACGATCATGTTGATTTCCACAGAAACATTGAGCGGCAGGGCGGCAGCTCCCATCGCGGTGCGCGAGTGAATGCCCTTGTCGCCAAAGATTTCCACAAGTAAATCCGAGCAGCCATTGATCACGGCCGGGTGTTGGAAAAAGTCGGGCTCTGAGTTAACAAAACCACCGACGTTGACGATGCGGCTGACCTTGTCGAGATCTCCGATTTCCTCTTTGACGACGGCGAGACGATTCAGAGTAATCACTCGGGCGGCTTCTTGTGCCGTTTCAACCGAAGTAGAGGTAGGGACCTTGCCGAGATAGGTGTCGTCATCAAGTGGTGGGATTCCACCGGCGAGGAATAGAAGGTTGCCTGAGCGAACACAATTAACGTAAGAGCCGGCGGGGGCGGGGGCCTCGGGCAAGGTATGGCCAAGTTCTTGGATGCGGGATTCGATGGTGGACATGGTATGTGAGACCTGAAGTTTATTTTCCTGCGAGTGCAGCGGCTACAAAACCGGAGAATATCGGGTGCGGTTGGTTGGGCTTGGACTGGAACTCAGGGTGGAACTGGGCACCGATAAAGAACGGGTGGTCAGAGATTTCGACAATCTCCACGAGTCCCTCCGGATCGGAGACAGCACTGATTTTCAGTCCGGCAGATTCAATCTGCTCGCGGTAGGCGGGGTTGAATTCATAACGGTGACGGTGGCGCTCGGAGATGGTGGATTTTCCATAGAGTTTTTCTGCCACGGTGCCGGGCAATACTTTCGAGTCGCTTGCGCCGAGACGCATGGTGGCGCCCATGTCCTCGATGCCCTGCTGCTCTTCTTGCAGTGAAATGACCGGATGCGGGGTGTCCTTGTCAAACTCGGTGGAGTTGGCATTTTCCAATCCACAGGCGTTGCGTGCAAACTCGATGGTTGCGATCTGCATGCCCAGGCAGATACCAAAATAGGGAACGCCGTTTTCACGAGCATACTTGGCGGTGAGGATTTTTCCTTCGGTTCCACGGTCACCAAATCCGCCAGGGATGAGTATTCCGTTCATCCCACCAAGGTGTGCTTCAGCACCCTCTTTTTCGATGGCTTCGGCTTCGACCCGTTCTACGACGACCCGGGTGTCGTGAGCGGCTCCCGCGTGGGTCAGAGACTCGTAGATCGATTTATAAGCGTCTTGAAGTTCGATGTATTTTCCGACAACGGCGATTTTCACCTCGTGGGTAGGATTGATGATGTGATCGACAAAATCCTGCCATTCATTGAGGTCGGGTGTTTCTGACTCGATTCCCAGACGGTCTGCTACGAGGCGGTCGAGCTTGTCGCGGCGCAGGTCGATCGGGCATTCGTAAATGGTGTGCTCCACATCGCGGAAAGCGACGACGTTTTTCTTCTCCACATTACAGAACATGGCGATTTTGCGTTTGTTGTCCTCGTCGAGATCATGTTCTGTCCGGCACACAATGATGTCCGGTTGAATACCGATTTCGCGAAGCTTGGCGACTGACTGCTGGGTGGGCTTGGTTTTGATCTCACCCGCGGCTTTGATTAAAGGAAGCAGGGTAACGTGGATGAAGCAGACGTTTTCGCGGCCCACATCGAGAGAAAATTGGCGCAGAGCCTCGAGGAATAGGTGTCCTTCGATATCACCGACGGTACCGCCGATCTCTGTGATGATGACATCAGCATCGGAACGTAAGGTCACGTCATTGATTCGAGCCTTGATCTCATCAGTGCAGTGGGGGATGAACTGGACCGTTTTCCCTAGGTATTCTCCTTTGCGTTCCTTGCGGATAACATTTTCGAAGACCTGGCCTGATGTCAGGTTGTTGAAGCTGGTAAGGGTGCAGTTGGTAAAGCGTTCGTAATGGCCGAGATCGAGGTCAGTCTCAGCGCCTTCATCGAGCACATAGACCTCACCATGCTGGAAGGGTGACATGGTCCCGGGATCAACGTTGAGATAGGGGTCGAATTTATTCAAAATCACTGAAAGTCCTCGATGTTCAAGAAGGGTTCCGAGTGATGCGGCAGCGAGACCTTTTCCTAGGGAGGAAACGACTCCCCCGGTGACGAAGATATATTGGGTGGGCTGGGGCATTGAATTTTGAATGGTGAATGTAGAATAGTGTGTCAGGAAAGCAGGGCTTCGATTTGCTGGGCTTGCTCTAATGTATCGACGCCGGGGGATTCGTCGTCAGTGATGAGCACCTTGATTCGGGCGTTGTTTTCGAGTGCCCGGAGTTGCTCAAGGGACTCAGCGAGCTCAAGGGGTGACGG
>JARFPV010000523.1 GCA_029288115.1 Akkermansiaceae bacterium
TACCACCTTGATTCCGTAGCTGAATCGCGCAATAGCTCCAGCAACGAGCCCGCAGTCATAACTCCATGCGTGAATGACATCTGGCTTTTCCTTTTTGAGCAAAGCCTTGAACTTGTTTCGGAAGTCGGCCGAGAAGAACGATGAGCATTCCATGTTGTGGAAGGTCGCCACTTGTTCGAGGTCAGGGCGAAGTGAGTTTTCCTCACCATGTGCTTCGAGGGAAACGACCACGCTCTCACAGGAGTTGTTTTCCTTTTGGCGTTTGATGATCTGCGCCATTAATACCTCGGCGCCGCCGGGTAATACATCGGCGACAACGTGCATAACCTTGACTGCTTTGTTACTTGGATCTTGCATATGCGCGTTTGGGTTTTGAGGTTGTTGGAGGCGTGTTGCTGGTGAATAGGTTTTTAATAAACGGGATGAGCCCGGAGCAAATCGTGTCAGCCTGGTATCCGTTGTTAGGTGTTCCCATGCGATTGAGGCGGAGCAGATTTGCGTTGGTGTCGTTGAACTTCATTTCAGTTGTTACGGCCACCTTGATGCTTAGATCGGTCAGTAGTTTTTCCGTGCTTGCGTTAAAATCTCCAATTTTCCCATTTGGATAAGCGAATGTTGGAGTTTCGATGCCGCCTTTTGTTTTGAGTAGTTCGAGACAGGTTTCCATGTCTTTGCGAGCGAACTCTGGTGTGCATTTACCGAGGATTGGATGCGTATGTGTGTGCGCCCCAATACTGACGAACTCAGAGGCTTCAAGCTTACGAAGCTGCTCCCAAGTTAGCGGTTGGTATATATCCGCAGGGTTTGGTTCACTGAGAAGAGAAACTCCGGCGCGCTCTTCAATGTGCGAAATGCTTTCCAAATGTCGCTCTTGAGGAATGAGTTTAAGTGCAGCGTCGAGAGTGATGAGAGCGTGCGATTTTTCGTTACGCGAGCTCAGGCCAAGTTCTTTTGGAAGCCCTTCGAAGTCGAGCAGGAGGCGTTTCTCAGATGTGTGATCGACCGCATATTCAATACGGTCAGGCCACTGAAATATCTCGCGCTCAATGAAGGCAGTGGATGCAAAAATGGTGGCATGTAGACCGAACTCCTCCAGAACAGGAAGACCCAGGTGATAGTTGGATGCATAACCGTCATCAAACGTAAGCACCACTGTGTTGTCTGGTATTTTTTCTCCAGCTTCAATGAGATCAGCCAATTCTTGCAGGGCGATCACATGATAGTGTTTCGCGAAAACGGCTGCCGATTTGCGAAACCCATTGATATCCAGATGCAGACGAGAATGATTCTCCATGCCTCTACCCTGCCCTTTTGTCAGGCCATGGTACATGAGAATGCATGCACCTGACTGTTTGCGCCTAGCGAGCGATGTCACACCTAACACACTGCATGCAGCGAGTCCGGTTCTGGCGATATTTCTTATGAGGGGGTTCATGTTAAGGGTGGAGAACGTTAGTGAAGTGAGTCGAGGTTGGCTGGCTCGGATAAATGGGCCGCGGGATGCAATAGTCGCCGGATTAATTGCTGGTATAGCTGCCATATCCGTTTGCGATCGAATTCCTTCTCCACGCGTGCCCTGCCTGCACCACCAATGACACGTGCTGCGGATTCATTTTCAACAAGACGACGCAGCATCGAGCAAAGAGAGGATGGTGATTTTGCATCAAACAAAAGTCCGTCTTTTTCGTATACAATCAGATCCTCGATACCTGGCACATCAGACGCAATAAGCGGGACGGCCAGCGCCCAAGCCTCCAGCACCGCCATGCTCAGCGTTTCCCCATCGGTAGAGAGGACTGCGAAGTCCCACCGTTTCATATGCTCGATTAGCTCCGAATGACTCAGGAAACCAGTGAAGCGCACATTAGCTGGCGATTGTTGCTCAAGCTCTGCTCGATCAGGACCATCTCCAATGAGTTCGAGAACCAGTTGATGGTCTGATAGAATGTCACTCAACTGTGAAAATGCCTTGAGGAGAGTTTTAAAATCCTTGCCGTCATCCATGCGCCCCTGCATGCCGATGACTATTTCTTCGGATTGCCGGCGGTGTGTAGGTTTGTAGAACTCGATTTTCAGACCGTTGGGAATGACGCTGGTCTTTTCCGAATGGTGAAAATTGCCTGCCGCATTCTGCACGGTGCGCCTATATGCCTCGGTTAAGTAGACAGTGTGGTCACTCAATCGGTGAGCTATGCTGGAAAGCACCCAGTCTTTGCG
>JARFPV010000550.1 GCA_029288115.1 Akkermansiaceae bacterium
TGCCAACTCAATCGCGAGTGCCGATTTTCCAGAGGCGGTTGGGCCGCAGATGTAGAGGGGATTAGTCATGGAGTGCGGGTTTGTAACCCGCGGCATGCTTTTGCCCAATCATTGGTTGCTGCGGGTTGCAAACCCGCTCTCCATATTCGGTTACTCGGCAGCTGCGGCAGGCTTGTCCTCTGCTGATGTTTCTTCAGTTTCGGCAACATCCTTTGGTTCCTCAGGGGCAGCAGCTTGTTCCTCGACTTTGTCTTGCTCGGCAGAGACGACGAGCTTGCGTCCCATGAACGGCTGATCGTGCAGGACTTCAACAGCACGCTGAGCGTCTTCCGCTTTCTGCATGTCGATGAAGCCTGATCCTTCGGGTTTATGCGTCTGGTGGTTGTATTTCAGCTCCACCCTGCGGACGTTGCCGATGCCTTTGAAGAGCTCCTCGATGGAGCTTTCGTCAGCATCGTGAGAGACGTTGTCTAATAGGAGTCGGGCTCCGCTGTTGTTGCCGCCGTCCCTGCGTTGCTTGGCGGGTTTTCGATCACGCGTTTTTTTTTCCTCGGATTTATTCTCGCCACGTGGTTCACGTGGTGGGCGATCTTCAGTCGGCTTGGCATTCGCTCCGTTGACGATGAGGTTGCGCCCCATGAATTCCTTGTCGTGAAGCTCCGCAACGGCACGTTTTGCCTCTTCAACACTGAGCATTTCAAGGAAACCGTAGCCTTTGGATCGGTGCGTGTGTCGGTTGTAGATGATCTCCACACTGCGAACCGTACCGATGCCCTTAAACAGATCTTCGAGATCCTGCTCGCTTGCATCGTAGGATAGGTTGCCGAGATAGAGGCGAGGGGTTTCCACGGGGAAATCCTTGCCTTTTTCGCCGGCTCCGCGTCCTTTGGCTTTGATCGGGCCCTTGTCTTGGGATTGATTGCCTTTTCCGCGTGCGTTGCGGGTGTTGGACTTGACGGGCTTCTTGCTGTCCTGCGCTGCTTCCTTTGCGGCAGGTCTGCGGCGCGGCGGGCGTGTGGGTGCCTTATACAGCCCGACCAATTTGAGGCATTTCTCCCAGAATGTCAGTGGACTCGGTTGGGGTTTACGATTCCTTTTTCCGCCCTGGCGTCGGCCTTGTCCACCGCCTTGGCGGTTTTGACCTCCCTGACGGTTTCCTCCGCCTTGGCCTTGACCCTGACGGTTTCTGTTACGATTGCGATTCCTGTTGCGGTTACGATTGGCGTTTTTACTTTTGTTTCCGCCTTGGCGGGGCTGGCCCCCGTTGTTGCGGGGCTTGCTGTTGGTATCTTGAGACATGGTAATAAGTCGTTGATGGTTGTGGGTAGCACTCACAGGAAGCGGCTGTCACTTTGGGCGCGATATCAGGCATTCTATCGATGAATGTTGGGCTCAAAGCAGGGCGGGAATGACTCCGACCCAAGGCGATCACTTGCTGGCTTGTGCAGTTATGAGGCACGGGCAATCCCGGTAGGACCATCGTAGATCCTGACTGAATGCCCATGAACGGGCGATTATCCCGGTATCCAGCCATCATCTTTTCGATGCGATGGCCATGACCCGGTTGATCTTTCAGAGAGAATTGCATGGGAATGCTGCGTGCGCACGGAACGTATCCAAGGACAAGCAAATGACAAGGACGGAATCTGAGGTTGTCTCAATCTGATGTTGTCAGACGTGAAGTTGCCGCTAAAGTGCGTGCCGTTTCCATTACTAGCCCTTGAATTCATGAAACATCTCGCCATTTGCACCGCAATCTTATCCTTGTCATCTTCCGCGCTGATTTCAGCCGAAAGCTACATCGCGATGGAAGCTCACACGGGCAAGGTGCTGCTGGCGGCGAATTCCGAGCAGAAACGCCCAGTGGCTAGCTTGACAAAAATAGCCACCGCCAAGGTGGTTCTCGATTGGGCCAAGGCATCCCAAACCAGCTTGGCCACTCAGGCGATTGTGCCGCAGAGTGCGTTCACATTTCCAAGCGCCAATCCGATGGCGCTACGCCCGGGCGACCGGGTCACACTACGTGATGCCATCTACTCGGCACTGATGGGTTCCGATAATATCGCAGCCCAAACCCTCGCCGACCACGCGGGACGAGCTATCCTCGCCCACCGCCGTATGGCGGGCGACCCACAGAAAACCTTTGTCACGGAAATGAACCATCTCTCCAAGGCCCTCGGAATGCGCAGGACCAAGTTCACCAACCCACACGGGTTAGATACTGTCGGGAGAAAAGGCTACTCAACAGCCTCGGACATAGCGCGACTCTCAGTACATGCCATGCGCGACACGGGATTCGCATTTTATGTGAAGCAAAAAACCCGCACCATCCATGTAACCAAGCAGGACGGACGCAAGCTCGCCTACAAGGTCACCAATACCAACCCGCTGCTGGGTCAACAAGGGGTGAACGGCATCAAGACCGGCACAACGGCCGCTGCAGGACAGTGTCTCGCTGTGAATGCGCACCGTGCGCCACTGGTGAAGAAACTCCCTAACGATCGATCCCAAATCCGCTACCGCGACCTCATCGTTGTGGTGCTTGGTAGCGCCGATCGCGTGGGACGCAGCAAACAGCTCATTTCTCAGGCGTGGCCGATGTATGACCAGTGGGCAGCCACAGGATACCAACAGACAGAGAAAAGCAGCGGGTTGATCGTTGTGCCAAAGCTCAGATAACAACACACAGACAATTTTATATGAAAATAGGAGTACTAAATAGCGGGGGCGACTGCCCGGGGTTGAACGCAGTGATCAACGGCGTCGTGGGCGCAGCCGACAAATTAGGCTGGGAGGTCTACGGATTTATCGACGGTTTTGAGGGGCTGCTGCCTGAGGGGGGTGACTACCTCAAACTGACGCCGGACGATACCATTGGCATCGGAAAACTGGGTGGAACGATTCTAGGAACAACTAACAAAGGTCACTTCGCAGCCAAGGTCGGGGTAGGCGATGTCGCCAAGATCCCCGAGGAAATCATGTCCAAGGCACGCGAGAACATGAAACTGCTCGGTGTGGAGGCTCTCGTCGTGATTGGAGGTGACGGCTCACTAACAACAGCTCTTCAAATGAACCAAGAGGGGTTCAATGTGGTTGGGGTGCCCAAAACTATCGATAACGACCTTCAGGCCACAGCCATGAGCTTCGGTTTCGATAGCGCAGTGACCACCGTGGTCGATGGTCTTGACCGACTCCAGACAACCGGCCAAAGCCACAAGCGCGTGATGGTCCTCGAGGTGATGGGTCGGCACGCTGGCTGGATTGCTCTCTGGGGCGGTATCGGAGGCGGTGCCCACGTCATCCTGCTTCCTGAGATCGAATTTGATCTAGAAAACGTCGCTGAGCATATCAAAAGACGTGAAGAGGCTGGGCAGCGGAGCACATTGGTCGTTGTGGCTGAAGGCGCTCGCGTCGGTGGCGGTGAGCTGATCACGAAAGGTGATGGCGCTAGCGAAGTCACTCTGGGCGGTGTCGGAGAAGTGGTTGCGCACCATCTTGAGGCGATGACAGGAAAAGACACCCGGTCATGCGTCTTAGGCCACCTTCAGCGTGGCGGATCTCCCACTGCTATCGACCGAATCCTTGGTGCCCGATTTGGCGTTAAGGCGGTGAAGATGATCGAAAGCGGTGAATACGGCCGCATGGTCAGCTATCAAGCGTATCACGTGGATTCAGTGCCCATTGAGGAGGCTGTGCACCAGCTACGTTTGGTCAATCCGACCGGTGAAATGGTCGATACCGCACGTGCACTGGGAATCTGCATGGGTGACCGCTAATTTTCTACCTCAAATCTAACTATGAACGATCCATTACTCAAACTACTCCAGTCCAAGGCACGCCTCAGCAATGAGGAACTTGCCGAGGCACTCAGCCTTAGCTCGGAGGAAGTCGATACCCGCATCTCCCAGTGGGAGAAAGACGGCACCATCCTCGGCTACCAGGCGGTGATCGATGATGAAAAGGCCGGTGAGTTGGGTGTAGCGGCATTCATTGAAGTGAAACTGACTCCTGAGCGAGGTGGCGGATTTGATCGGCTTGCCATGCGTATCGCACGTTTTGACCAGGTTTCATCATGCTATCTGACCAGTGGTGGATACGATCTGATGGTTGTGGTCGAAGGCCAGGGGCTGCGTGACGTTGCGCAGTTTGTTTCTGAAAAACTCAGCACACTGGATGGCGTGCTTTCCACCGCCACACATTTCCGCCTGAAAGCCTACAAGGAAAAGGGGTTCATCTTCGAATCCGAAGAGCCCGAGGGCAGATTACCAGTGACTCCATAGTCGAGCCGAATCAACACATATGGACTATTCGGAAAAAATTTCCCATCAGGTTGCGGCTATCCCACGCTCGGGTATCCGGGACTTCTTTGAACTTGTGCAAGGGCGCGATGATGTGATCTCGCTTGGCGTGGGGGAACCCGATTTCGCCACCCCATGGCACATTCGTGAAGCTGCGATCTATTCCCTGGAGAAAGGCTACACCAGCTACACTTCAAACCTCGGTATGCCGTCGCTACGGAAAGCGATCAGCGGCTACGTAGAGGATTTCTTCAAGGTCGGATACGATGCTGATTCTGAAGTTCTGGTCACCGTTGGGGTCTCAGAGGCAATCGATCTGGCACTACGTGCGCTCCTCAACCCTGGCGACGAGGTTGTTTTTCACACACCGTGCTATGTTTCCTACCTGCCAAGCATCGCGCTTGCCTACGGGGTGCCCGTGGAGGTGCCTACGACCGTGGAAGACAACTTTGCACTCAAGGCAGACATGCTCGAAGCGGCAATCACACCGAAAACACGCGTGCTGATGCTCAACTTCCCCACCAACCCGACCGGGGCGGTGATGCCCGTGGATGAGCTGGAAAAGATCGCCGAACTCTGCGTAAAGCATGATTTGATCGTGCTCAGCGATGAGATCTACTGCGAGCTCAGCTATAGCGATGACGAGCACGTTTCCATCACAACCATGCCCGGGATGCGCGAGCGTACCATTCTTTTACACGGGTTTTCCAAGGCATTCGCCATGACCGGCTTCCGTCTCGGCTACGCCTGTGCCCCTTCGCCGCTCATTGAGGCCATGATGAAAATCCACCAGTATGCCATGCTCTGTGCGCCGATCACCAGTCAGGCGGCAGCTCTGGAAGCATTGGAAAATGGCGAAGCTGCAATGCTGGAAATGAAGGAAAGCTACCACCAACGCCGCGACTTCGTGGTCGGCAGGCTCAATGAAATGGGGATCGATTGCCACTCGCCCGGTGGTGCGTTCTACGTTTTCCCGGATATTCGCAAGTTCGGACTCAGCAGCCAGGAATTTGCCATGCGTCTCCTCGAGGCCGAAGACGTCGCTGCCGTGCCCGGTAACGCCTTCGGTGATGCAGGGGAGGGGTTTCTCCGCTGCTGCTATGCTACCTCGTTTGAGGAGCTTAAGACGGCGATGAACAGGATCGAAAGGTTCATTGGAACCCTGTAGGATGGAACGAAACAACTTGATATACGTGGTGATTCGTGCAAAATATACGTCATGGGTAAGCTGACCCTACATGTGAACGACGAACTGATCGCATCCGCCAAAAAAGAGGCGGCCGAGCGAGGTACGTCCGTCTCCCGCCTAGTGGGTGCATTTTTCAGGTCACTAGCAGCGCGCAGGAGCGAGAGTAGCGTGCCATCAGACAGCCGCAAACCGACGTCGCCTAGTTCTGATGGTCTTCCACCCCTGACAAAATCCCTACTCGGAAGCCTTTCCGGTTATTCCGAAAACCCTGATGCAGTAAGGGAGAAATACACTGATTACCTCGAAAACAAGCATTCGTGACCGTCCTCGTCGATACTAACGTTGTGCTTGATGTGATGCTTGCACGGGAGCCCTTTGTTATGGATTCAGCCCAGGTTCTGGCTGCTGCTGAAACTTCCAGCATTACCGGATTGCTCTGCGCGACTACGGTCACCACCATTCACTATATAGCCAGACGTGAGCTCGGAACCGAGTGCAGTCTCGCCCGTATATCCGAGTTGATGACGCTTTTTCGTGTGGCTCCTGTGAATGGTGTTATTCTAGAATCAGCGATGCGGCTCAAGATGCGTGATTTTGAAGATGCCGTGCTTCACGAATCCGCCGTACAGGCAGGAGCGGACTGCATAGTGACACGCAACACCAGCGACTTCAAAACAGCATCACTGTTGGTGCTCGAGCCTAGTCAACTGATCACCCACCTTGAAACATACTGATTTCAGCCCATGAGACCGCTTTCCGAGATCAAAACCGACCGTACGCTCGCCCACGTGGTGCCGCTCGCAGCGTTCATGATCATCACCCTGCCGTGGCAATTCCTCGGAGACTGGATCGAATGGAAACATCCACATGCACCATGGTGGAGACACTACCCAGAGCACTGGTTGTATCCTCTCCAGTCCCTCATTTGCATAGTGTTGCTATTATTTTTCCGAAAAAACTATGAATGGAAAACGAGCCCTC
>JARFPV010000605.1 GCA_029288115.1 Akkermansiaceae bacterium
GAGCAAAATTGGGCCTTGTTGAGAGTAATTTGGATGCGAGTTTAAAAAACAATACCCTCAAACCCGCCGCCCGCCCCAAGCCACTGCCGGATGAAACCCTGACAAGCGCCGAGCCGTTCTCCACATTCTCACTCAACGTCAATGACGTTTCCTTCAAGCTCGCCCGGGTTGCTTTGTTAGAAAAGGGAAAGTGGCCTGATGCCGCCAAGGTGCGCACCGAGGAGTTTGTGAATGCTTTTGATTACGGCGACCCTTCACCGCGCCGTGGCGAGCCAGTCGCCTGTGCCGTTGAGCAAGCAGCCCACCCGTTCCTGCAGCAGCGGAATTTGTTGCGGGTCGGCATGAAGACCGCCGCCATGGGCCGTTCCCAGCCATTACGCCTTACTGTTTTGTTAGATAATTCCGGTTCCATGGAGCGGGAAGACCGTGAGGCGAGCGTGCTTGCGGCGATGCAGGTGCTTGCAGCACAGCTGAATCCGCAGGATGTGATTACCGTGGTCAGCTTTGCCAGGCAGCCGCGACTGATTGCGGATCGTATCCCGGGTCATCAGGCAGCGAAGCTGGTTGATCTTGTCGCCAAGACCCCGAGTGAGGGAGGCACCAATATCGAGGAGGCACTGAAGCTTGCCCGGACGTTAGCAAAGCGCCAGCACACTGAGGGTGCCCAAAGTCGTGTAGTGCTCATCACCGACGGGATAGCCAACCTCGGAAACACCGTGCCTGAGCAGCTATCCAATGAGGTTGAGACAATGCGCCAGCAGGGGATTGCCTTTGATGCCTGCGGTGTGGGGGCCGAGGGCCTGAACGATGACATCCTTGAGTCCCTTACCCGTAAGGGCGATGGGCGCTACTACTTCCTGAACCGCCCCGAGGATGCCGACGAGGGATTTGTGAAACAGCTTGCCGGCGCTCTTACTCCGGCGGCAAAAAACGTCAAAGTGCAGGTGGTGTTCAATCCAAAACGTGTGGCTCGTTACCGTTTGTTAGGATTTGAAAAACACCGGCTCAACAAAGAGGATTTCCGCAACGACAAAGTGGATGCCGCCGAAATGGCAGCCGAGGAGGCAGGGAACGCTGTCTATCAGATTCAGGTGAACCCACAGGGTGAGGGTGAACTCGGTGAGGTCTTTGTTCGTTTCCTCGACGCCTCCACAGGCCGCATGGTTGAGCGTTCCTGGCCACTTCCATACGAGGCGCAGGCCAAGGCCTTCGACCTCGCCACACCGTCAATGCAGCTCGCAGGCACAGCCGCCATGCTCGGTGAAAAACTTCACGGCACAGATGCAGGCTCGGTCCGCTTCTCGATGATTTCAGACACTCTTGGCAAACTCAAAGCCAACTACGCCTCCGACACCCGCGTACAGGATCTCATCCGCATGTGCAGGAAGGTGGAATAATATGGAGCGCGGGTTTGTAACCCGCATCAACCCAAGCACACATCCTGCCGCGGGTTACAAACCCGCACTCCACAAATCTATTTACACCCCTTTTACACAACCTAACCAACCGCCATGATAAATAATCCCATGAACTCATCTTTTCGCGTTTCTTCGTGTGTTAACAATCGGCTGCTCTGCCTACTTCTATCGTTTTTGGTGGGTGGGGCAGCCACGGCACAAAATCAACCCAGCGCGGGCGTCAGTGCCACGGTTGGTGAAAATGGCTCTGGCACGGTCAGTCTCACAGCCAAGGGTGTGTTGCCGGAACCTCCCTTGTTTTTTAGTGCTGATGCATCGGCTGTCGCCAAAATAACCTCAACCGGTGTGTCTCAGCAGATCAACTTGTCGCTGGATGTTCTGCAGGGAAAACCGGAGCTGATCTCGCTGGGGATTGCAGGGCAGGGAGAGGTTGTCTCAGTTAAAGGAGCGAGTCTGACCGACTGGGCAGTGCGCACATCAGCCGATGGAAAAAATAGATTTTTGGATATCAAGCCGGTGCAGCTTGAAGGCAAACCAAAGCCGAGAAAGCTGGCAATGATAGTCACCGTGCGCCAGAAGATAGAGAATCTGCCCGCGACACTGCAGCTGTTCACAATCACGCCAGGCAAGGCCACTGGCTTTGCCATGAAATTGAAGATCGATGATGGAGGGTTTACGACCCGCGTTACCCAGGTGAAGGGTATGACTCCGCTAAAAGACGACGCCGGATACCACAGCACAGCAGCTAACAGTCTGACACTTCAGGTCATGCAAAGTGGAGCATCCCCAGCGGACATCGAGCTCCGCAATGCCAGCATCACTGGATCCATCGATGAGAAACTACACAGCGCCACGCTGGTTTATACCGCGACTGCTTACGTAACGGAGAAAGGGAAAATCGACTTTATGAGCGGCAAGGCAGCGGTCAGCAGTATCCAGGAAGACGCCGCATATGCCCTATCTTTGACAAGTAGCGGCAACTACCAACTCGAGTTTGATAGCCCGGGGCAGTATCCAGTGAGACTGGAAATGATCGCCCGCATCGATAACGCCGCCAAAGGATGGGTCGGGTGGAAGACGGTCGACTTTTCCACTCCGCAAGGAGCTGTCGTTCCCGTCGAATTGAGTGGCTTGGCAGGCAATGTAAAGTTTGCCGAAAGCCTATCGGTGCATCCACGTCAGCAAGGTGGCGCATGGCGTGGTTTTCTGCCGGCTACGGGTCATTGTTTTGTTGCATGGAAAACCGGTCGTAAAGCCGGTGAGGGAAAACTCGCATTCACCAGCCGTGGCCTCACCGATGTGACCGTCGGGGCGGGTCTATTACGTCAGGTCAGCCAGATTGATCTCAAAGTTCTGCAAGGAAAAATCAATAACCTCGCACTGCAGATGAACGGTCCAGGTGAGGTGCTCGATGTTCAGGGAACCAATATCGCCGGATGGTCTGTTGAGGACGGACAGAACGGCACACGTGTGCTACGACTCCGGTTGAGTGTGCCGCTGGAAGATGGTGGCACCATCAAGGTGCGCAGTCAGCAGGCGATCGGAAAGTTCCCCGTGACCGCCACACCACTGCGGCTCACTCCCGTTGATGTGTTGCGCCACTCGGGGTATGTTAGGTTAAGCAATGCCGGTGCAGTCCGACTCGAAACCGCCGGGGTGCAGGGCATGATGCAGCTTTCACCGACTCAGTATCCAGGTGGGCAAATCAAGGCACGCCAGATATTTGCGTATCGCTACCCGTCCGCTGAATACGCGTGGCAGGTGCAGGCGGACCAGATCCTGCCCGAGGTGTCGTTGAACCAAGTTTTGATCTATGAACAGCTCGAGAGCGACCGGGTGATCCGCGCCACCGTCGAGCTGGATATCCGGGAAGCTCCGCTTCGTGAGTGGGAAATGAAGATACCTGACGGCTACGCCGTGGCGTCGCTCAAGGGTGCTGAAATTGCAGATTACGTGGTTGGGACATCCGTGGAAAATGGTCAGCGTGATGTAAAGGTGCTGTTCAGAAAAGCGATTGCCGGAAGACAGCTTGTTATGATTCGGTTAGAGAAAAACGCACCTGCAAAAGCTGGCGTATGGAAACTTCCGGTCATCAGCTATCCGGGAGTGAAGGCGGTGCGAGGTCATCTCGGTATTGCCACTGCCGCTGGCTGGCGTGTCACTCCGGGTAAGGTTGATAAACTTAAGGAGACACCGCTTTCCTATTTCCCGGCAAAGGATCCGAGCTTGCAACAAAGCTACCGACTGCGTGAGACCGGCTGGTCCGCAGAAATGAAGATCGCTGCCCGTGAGCAGAGCGTTCAAGCGGACGTATTCCACCTCTATTC
>JARFPV010000624.1 GCA_029288115.1 Akkermansiaceae bacterium
CTGTCACGTCAGTCGGATCAGTTGCGTGTGTTCGATGAAGCAGAAATTGTCCGGGGCCGAGGCACATCCGCAGGTTTCAGGGCGATAGGTGTTGGTTATCCTGAACGGCTCAATCTCGCTTTTGACTCTGAGGAGATGGCATTGCGCCTTCTCTGGAAGGGAAACTTTGCCAATGTGGATCACGGAAGGTTTCGCGTCAGTGGCAGCGACCAGATTACCTTCCCCAAGGGGATTCCGTTTCACCGGCTCGAGTCGCTTGATAAGCATTGGCCATACAAATCGAAAACCAATTACATGTTCCCGCACGACCATGGCTACCAGTTCCGTGGTTATCGGTTAGATAAACTGCGGCGTCCAACGTTCCAGTATCAATACGGTGACATCAAGGTGGAGGACTTTTTTGAAACTATCGAAGAGGAAAAAGGAAATGCGAAGTTCAAACGCACTCTCACATTTGACGCTCCCAGCGCACAGAAGCTTTTTTACTTCCGTGCTGCCGCGGGGGAGAATATCACAGCTCAGTCGGATAGCTCATACACCATGGGCAAACTGAAAATTCATATCACAAGCGGGCAAAAAGGCATCGTCCGCAAGGGTAACCCCGCTGAGGTACTGGTGCCTCTCGAATTACCCAAAGGAAAATCCACCGTCACTGTCGAATACCAATGGTAAACTTACGTTCCATCCCGATTCTTCTCTCCGTCGTTCTGACAAATTCCCTGCCTGCCGAGGAGTTGGGGAAGATGTGGGGCACTGCCGATGAGGAGGCGAAATATTATCCGATCGTTAATGTGCCTATACCTAAGGATGTGCCGATGCGGCCTGGAAGCTTTGAGGTTCTTCCCGATGGTCGCTTGGCGGTGGGTACGCGTAAGGGCGACATCTATTTCATCAAGGGAGCATTCGCCTCTCCCCCCAAGCCCGAGTATCATTTGTTTGCCACAGGACAGGATGAAATTTTCGGTCTTTCATGGAAAGACGGAGCCATGACAACGACCCAGTTCGGCGAGTTGACGAGAATTTCAGATACCGATGGTGATGATGTCGCAGACCGATATGATACGTTGACTAACAACTGGGGATACGCGGAAGGGCACGAGTTTGCTTTTGGGTCCAAGCATGACCCTGATGGCAATGTATGGGTGGCTCTCGGGCTCAGCGCCTCGTATCACTCGCGCAATATTTTCAGGGGCTGGGCAGTCAAAGTAACACCCGATGGAAAAATGATCCCGGTCTGCAGTGGGCTACGTAGCCCTGGTGGTGTTGCTGCCAATGCGGAAGGTGCCATGTTTACCATCGAGAGTCAGGGGCCGTGGAACGGATGCTGCTCACTCAAGCACCTCAAACCAGGTGGGTTTTTAGGGCATCCAGCGAGCTATAACTGGTATCCATTTGTTCCAAGTATGGAGACGCCGAAAGTCACACCTAACGGTCCGTCCCGATTCCAAGTGGAGAAAAAGCGAGTCAAGGAACTGGTCCCGCCTGTTATTCGTTTTCCATACATCAAGATGGGCAGGTCTATCTCCGGTTTTCAACTCGATCAGACGGGGGGGAAGTTTGGGCCCTTTGAAAACCAGCTGTTCCTTGGTGATTACACCCTGAGTCTTATTCTTCGGGCGACAACAGAGAAGATAAATGGCGTCTGGCAGGGAGCATGCTATCCGTTCCGTGAGGGACTATCCACTGGGATTATGAATGTGCAGTTCACACCCAAAGGACAATTGATTGCCGGCGGATTCACCACCACGAGGCAGTGGCCTGTGCGGGGATCCGAGCCATTTGCCATCCAACGTATCGACTGGAATGGCAAGGTGCCTTTCGAGATCAAGGAAATCAACATCAAGAAAGACGGCTTCCTCTTCAACTTCACCAAACCGGTGGACAAAGCGGTCGCTGCCAATCCTGACATATACAAGATTTCTACCTACACGCACATCTACCGTGGTGGCTACGGTAGCCCTGAAGTTGATCAAACAACACTCAAAGTTACCAAGGCTGTTCCGTCTGCCGATGGAATGTCAGTCATGCTGCATCTTGATAAGATCATCGAGGGGCACATCCACGATTTCAGCCTCGATGCGATGAAGTCCAAGGAGGGTAAATCTTTGCTTCACACCAAAGCATATTACACGGTGAATGAGATTCCTAACAAGTAATACAGAGCTTGGAGGTGTCTGGTTGTCATGGCATGGATAGATATTCTCCTGCCAGCCTGACGGCGTTTTGATCGTCGTGTCCGAGGATGAAATCCAAGGGAGTCAGTTGAATTGCGGAAGGTGTTCAATGATTCCGTTGATCCACACAGAGATTTTCTGCGTCCAGTCAGCGTGATAAGCCCTGCCAAGAATGTAGACGAGAAACACTGCGTAAACGCCTAACAGGAAATAGGCATTGCCTCGGCCCAGTCCTGTGAGTGTCACCCCGCCTGGGGTCTTGATTTTTTTCCCGATCAGGAATGCCAGCGCACTGACGAGGGTGAGCACTAGCAGGATAAAGCGTAGCTCGGCACTCTGCTCGACGGTTTCCGGGCTCATTTCGATGGGGCCGTAAATAAGTGTGAACAGGAAAAGAGGGAAACCGAGAGCAAAACAAATGTCGAAGATGTTACTGCCCAGAGCATTAGCCACAGCGTCGTCATGGTCGCCATCTCGGGCGTCACGAAGTGAAATGATTGTGTCCGGTACGCTGGTCGCCATGGCGGCGAAGATGACCGCGACAAACATAGCGGGCATGCCAATTCCTGAAAGTGTATGACCGAAGAACTCGTAACTCGGGTGTGCCGCGTTTGCGGCTCCGGTGCCGAGCCACTCACAGGCTTTCACCAGTAACCAGCAGGCCACACCGATGACTGCCGCGGAGCTCAGTAGGAGTGGCCAGCCGTTCCATGTCTCGGATTTGATTTTTGCTCGTGCCTTGTCATCAATGAAAAAGCGTTCGAGATCGAGTGCTGGTCCGAGTGACAAATAATAAAAGCAGGCAGCTACTGGGCCATTTGCCTCATTTTCATCTGCCTGACTCACCTCCTCAACCGAGTCGTTTGACTCCTGTTTTTTCATGCTCCCAATCATATACCAAAGATAGAGCACATAAAAAATCATGAGCATCAGTCCCTGCCACCAGACGAGGGAAGTGCTAGTCAAAACGACAACTAACAGCACCTGACCAAGGATCAGGGCAACGCCGTCACGCCAGATAACCTTCCGTGAGACATTGACCGTTTTTACGAGGCTACCCGTGACCATCAGAATACAGAGCGCGGGAATGATCATGCCATTGAAGAGTGCGCTGCCGGCGGTGGTGCCTATTCCCACAGCGAAACCATCCTGATCCTGCATCACAAACAGAGCAATCAGCGTGGTGAAGAGCTCGGGTAAGGAACTGGATATCGCATTGATGGTGCCCCCTCGAACCCCCTCAGACATGTTTCGACCGACATACTCGGATGCGAATTCAAAGCCGTCACATGCACGCCAGATAAACAGGCAAGAAAAGAAGATCAGCAACAGCGGGATAAAAATGCCCATATGTCAGGAGAAGAATAGCCCTT
>JARFPV010000123.1 GCA_029288115.1 Akkermansiaceae bacterium
GGGTTATCAAGTGCTCGGCTCGTGGTTTGATGCAGCGTTCTGGAAACAATGCCTCGCTCTGGGATTGTTGGTTGGTTTGGGAATGTCCGCTTATGCCGTTCTGGTTCTCATGCTGAAAGCTACGAGTATCGCCGAACTCAAGGCGGGATTCAAAAAGGGGTGATTCTGGTTGGAGGAAACGAGTGAACGCATAATCATGCTTTTTGCGTGACAAATAACCGTTTCTTAGTCGGTATTATGGGCATGACTTCAAACCGCCTTTTCACTACTTGTATCTTTTGTTTCGCAAGCGCGACACTGCTTGTTCCTGTTACTGCCCAGGATGCGAAAAAGAAAAAATTAGAAAATCCAAAGCAGCCGTGGAGCGACTACAAAGTGCACCAAATGGATCGGCCACATCCGAAAAAGGTGAAATCAAAAGGAGCGGTGACTACTCCACCACCCGCCGGTGCCATTATTTTATTTGATGGTAAAAATGCTGATGCATTCGACCGGGCGTGGGAGGTGAAGGATGGTATCCTGATTGCAACGAAACATCCAAAACCAAAAACAAAAGGGGACGTCCGCACCAAGAAATCCTTCCGTGATGTCCAATTGCACATCGAGTGGCGGATTCCTGCTGGTAGGGAAGTTAAAGGGCAGAAGGGAGGCAACAGTGGTGTTTTCCTTATGGATCGATATGAAGTGCAGATCCAGGAAAGCCACACCAACGTAACCTACGCAGACGGACAAGCGGCAGCCCTTTATGGCCAGGTGCCACCATCAGTGAACCCCTCAGTGCCTCAGGGACAGTGGCAAAGCTATGATATCACATTCAAGGCACCGGTTTATGGCGAGAAAGGACTGGAAAAACCCGCCTATGTGACCGTCATTCACAACGGGGTGAAAGTACACGACAACCAGAAAATTTACGGGACGACCACCCACAAGAAGGTTGCGAAGTATCCTGAGACACATCCTGAAAAAGCACCGATCCGCCTTCAGTGGCACAACGACCCGATCGAGTTCCGCAATATCTGGGTGAAGGAACTCAAGTGATATTAGATACCCATTCCTTCAATGATGGAATGGGTTCGCGTGTTGGAGTCCTAATGGTCAGGCTTGCCGTCACCATCATGGTCGTGTGGAACCCCGGTGCCTGGGCCGTGATCAGGACTATGGTGATGATCACAAGTGCAGGCATATTCCTGGTAATCACAAGTTGAGCAATCCGCGAGATTCAGGCTAAGGCTGGCGCGTGCCGGGTTGGCATCCGCTTTGGTCTTCACCGTAATAATAATAGGAATATGAATACCCTCGGGAAGCTTGCCCGAGGAAATGAGGGACATGCCGTCGTCGGCTTTGCTGAAAGTCAGCATCGTCGGGTTTGAACGATCGCCACCTACCATGTTGACTTCCTGGGTTCCGATAGCGACGGGCTTGTTGTCATCGTCAAGAAAAGTGATGCGCACCATACGATCTTTTGTGATGAACAGTTCGTTCTTGAAATCGGGTGCCGTCATGATTTTCCCGCCATTTGGGCCAGCGACCTTTTTGGGCCGTTTGTGAGTGCAATCTTCATCAGGTCCGTGGTCTGGCTTTCCATCGCCATCGTGATCGTGTGCAACGTGCTTGTCGTGTTCACCGGGGCCATGATCAGGAACGCCATCGCCATCGTGGTCATGAGGCACTGGGGCTCTGTGTGCACCGGGACCGTGGTCAGGCTTGCCGTCACCATCATGGTCATGGGGGACGGCTTTTTTATCTTCGCACCCTACGATGACAAATGCGAGAGCAGTGAATGTGGTGGCGAGTATGGTTTTTAATTTCATCATTAGGCGTGAGGTTTGAGTCTGGTTGTTTGAATTGAGTATTTGAAGTATAATCTGAAAATTATTGTGAAGCTGAGGCTCCTGTTTCGGTTACACGGCAGTTGCTTGACGGCCGGATTGTTGAGATTTGATCAATCTCAAACTCAGGTGTAATATCAGGACGCCTTTGGAAATGTGAGAACCGTCTCGTTAAGAAAAGAGTATGAAGTGGACTTGCCATGGCGTCTGATTTGGTCATGATACTGTGTATCAAAGCACTTAAGCGGTGCTGTGTTTCCCCAATCATTCACCGAATCAAAAACATATGTCCGACGATTTGACAGAAGTAACCGAGCCAGAACTTGCCACAAACATCAAGGCTCTTTGGCTTAAGGCGCAGAGTGCCTACGAGATGAGGAACTATACCTATGCAGTCAGCCTGTGTCATGCGGTGCTCAAGGAGTTTCCAGGTTTTCTCGATGCACGGAAGTTGGCGCGCAAAAGCGCGGCGGCTGAAATGATCGGCAAGAAAAAGAAAAAAGGTCTTTTTGGCGGCAGTTCTCTCTCCCTGATGAAAATTCCATCGACAGGTAAAAAAGATCCTGAGGGTGCGATGATGACGCTTGAGAAGGAGCTCGTGAAAGATCCTTTTGATGCTCAGGCTAACGACCTTTTGTTTGATTGCGCCCTGCGCCTGAACATGCTCAACACAGCGGCGTTTGCGCTTGAGACAGTTCGTAAAGGAGCCCCTGAGAATACCAAGCTGTTGCATAAACTGGCTGAACACTATCTTGCTAGAGACCTGCCCCAAGAGGCTGCGGATGTTTACAGTGACATCGTCAAACAGGACGCGACGGATATCGATGCTGTGAAAGGTTCCAAAGACGCGACTGCCCGTGCTTCGATGAAGAAGCAGAAATGGGAAGAAGCTCAAAGCTTCCGTGATGTCTTGAAGAGTGGTGACGAATCTGCAGATGTTGAGTCAGCTAACCGTGCCGCGATGACAGCCGACCAGATGCAGGAAAAACTTGCTCAGCTGTCAGCAGAGTATGAACAGGATAATCAAAACCTCGCGTTGGTGAAACAAATCGCCCATCTCTACGAGCAGATGGAGAGGTGGCCGGACGCCTATTCATTCTATCAGTATGCATTTGATCTGAGTAACAAGGACGTTGCTCTGCAAAATAAGGCTGCTTACATGAAGGACAAGGCATCGGAGTTCGAACTCTCAGAGCTTAAAAAGGCCTCCGACGCAGATCCTGATAATGCCGAGCTTAAGCAACAGTATGAGCAAATGCTCAGCGAACGTACTTCCGAGCAGGTTGCTGAGGCGAAGGCTCGTGTAGAGAGAAACCCAACCGATCCGCAGCTTCGCTACGAGCTGGGTCTCGCGCTCTACAATGCAGGAGAACACAGTGATGCCATACCACATCTTCAGCAGGCAACCCGCAACCCGCATATACGCACTCGTGTCTTACTGTTGTTAGGAAGGACATTCCGTAAAAAGAATATGCACGACCTTGCGATCAAACAGCTGTCTGACGCGCTTGCCGACTTGCAAGGCATGGATGGAACAAAGAAAGAAGTGCTTTACGAGAAGGGCCTCATCCATGAGGACATGGGAGATGCCGAGTCGGCTCTTGATAGTTTCAAACAGATCTACGAAGTCGATTACGGCTACCGCGATGTGGCTAAGCGAGTGGAGGAATCTTACACTGCCTAGCGCCCCGGAGAATACAATTTCCAAGCCCCGTTGCCAGTCATGGTGACGGGGCTTTTTGCCACCCAAACTACTCCTTCATGCTGGTGGCGAATTCGCGCCACATTAGTCGAGTCACGTGCAGTTGGAGTAGCTCATTTGGTTTTGCTCCAGCGGGATATTCGGGGAGTTCTGAGAAACTTGTGGTGCTGGAAAGGTGCGCGCGTGCCAGAGCGTAGATGCCGGCCTCGATCTGGGCGATCAGCATTTTCTCCTGCTGCGGGTCAGCCATAAAGGAAATGGGGGGCGTCTCCGCAGGAGTCTTATTTCCATCGATCTGGCTGGAAAACCAGATCGCAACCGGGATTCGCGGTGTGCGGGTGCCACGCGCTTTTCCAATCGATGCCTTGGTATCAACTTTTAAAATGAATCCAGACGCCTCGGTCATCGTAGCTGCAGCTTCTTCCATGGCTTTGATGAGCACGTCCTTGTCCTTGAGTGTCGCGCCAGCACGTAGCGTGATTGTGAGCTCGGCTTCCGGATCCGGGTTCCATGGTGAAAGACCTGGTTTTATACGTCTGATCGCTGTGGCAGCCAACGCGCGCTCTTCCTCGCTTGGGTTTGACGTGTCGATCACACGCTCCCATGCGAGCAGAGAACGCTGAAGTTCCCCTTTGGTTTCCAATAGGGTGGCGAGTCGGATCATTGCATCGGCGCCCTTGTCTCCGTGGGTGCCATACTCAGATAGGGCAGGGGAATGCAGCAGATTTCCTGTGGGTAAACGTATGGTCCTGTCTCTTATACACATCTGACGCTGCCGACGAACACCGTGACGTGGGGGG
>JARFPV010000667.1 GCA_029288115.1 Akkermansiaceae bacterium
GAGGCAGGACTGGACGTAGCACTCGATGACGAACGCATCCTCAAGGAGATTGGTCTGTTTGCCGATCGCTGCGACATCAGCGAGGAGATCACCCGACTCCGCTCTCACTTTGAAAAATTCCGCGAGTATCTAGCTACTGACGAACCCGTAGGCCGCCCACTAGACTTTCTCTGCCAGGAACTCAACCGCGAGTTTAATACAATCGGATCGAAGGCAAACGACGCCACTCTCGCCCAACACATCGTCAACGCTAAGACGGAGCTGGAAAAAATCCGCGAACAGGTCCAGAATGTGGAATAGGGTTTTAAGTGCTTAGGTTTTATGTTTTAGGTAGATGCGATGTCAGACTTTCTCGATCCATCCTCCACTTCTCTGAAAATCTGCGGAGTCACACGTGCAGATGATGCCGCGCGATTGATTGAACTCGGCGTCCACGCCTTAGGCATCAATTTCTGGCGGCAGTCCAAACGATATCTTGCCCCGGATCAAGCCGAGCCAATCTTGAGAGCGTGTGACGGAAAAATCCACCGTGTCGGTGTTTTTGTGAACGAACACCCTGACCTCCCTAAACATTTGTTAGAATCAGGACTGATCGACATCGCCCAATTCCACGGCGATGAAACGCCTGAGTATTGTTCCACCTTTGCTGAAGCCGGAAACCCTTTCATCAAAGCTGTTGGAGTGAAAAATCGTGAATCTCTAGAAAATATTACCGATTACCGTGCTGACGCCATTTTGTTAGACACCCCGGCTCCAGGAGTTTACGGAGGCACTGGGGAGACCTTCGACTGGTCGCACGCCAAAGCCTTTATTGATAGCCATCCTGACATACCTGTCCTCCTAGCTGGCGGCATCACACCAGAAAATGCTGCCGATGCCATCTCCCAAGTTCAGCCGGCCGCCCTGGATGTTGCGTCTGGAGCAGAACTCTCTCCCGGCATCAAAGACTTCCAAAAAGTCCGCGCTTTGCTCAACTCCCTGACCCCCGACTCCTGACTCCTGTGAACCTGATATTCATTTTCCTAGGTGGCGGACTCGGTGCCCTATCCCGCTACGGGCTGTCGTCCGGTATTCAGTCGCTCGCAGAAAACACCCGTCTGCACCGCTTTCCCCTGGGAATTCTCACATGCAACTTGTTAGGATGCTTCCTCATAGGCCTTCTATTCGGCTGGATTGCATCACGCCATGGAGAGCACCCAGCGTGGCTGCACCCATTCGCCATTACAGGTTTCCTCGGCGCATTCACCACATTTTCAGCCTTCGCCCTCGATTCCCACAAGTTATTTGAATCCTCCCCCGCTCTTGCCATTGCCAATATCGCCGCTTCAGTGGCGGGCAGCCTTGCCGCTGTATGGCTGGGCTTTAAGTGCTTAGGATAAGCAACTATTGCTCAAGGACCTTATCCATCCATGCGAGCATCTTCTTACGATACTCGCCATTGTTTTTCGCCAGTGCTTTCGAGTGGCTACCTCCCTCGATTTTAAAGAATGTTTTGGGCTCTTTCGCCTTTTTAAACAACTTCTCCCCCTGAC
>JARFPV010000047.1 GCA_029288115.1 Akkermansiaceae bacterium
CAGCAGTCCGATCGTGTGGATGTCGGCACCTAACTCGTCGTGCAAATCCGCGGCAAGACGCTCCCGGATCAACGCAATCTGGCGCATGCGAATGATCCGCATCACCAGGATCGTGATAATGATCCCCACTGCCAGCACAGCTGCTATCCATGTGATCAGTTTCAACAGATTTTTCTGTTTATCATAACGGACCCTTAATTCTGCGACCACGACCGGGCGCTCCTCCTCGAGTGCATAACGATGAGCCAGCTCGTTCATCCACTGCCTGATTGGCAGAATATCACCGTAGAGATTCCAGCCATCTGTCAGCGCATCAATGGACCGCTCCGGACTGACTTGCTTAAATGAAGCACTCACTTTCTTGCCTAAAGCGACGTTTTTATCTTTTGAAAAAATCTCGATTTCAGAGAAGCCAATTTGAGTTCCTGAGTTCGCTCCGTTCTCCCTGACAAATGGATCAACAGCAACCAGGCGAATATAACGACAAGGAGATTCTGGTAAATTCCACATGAACACAGGGCCAGCGTGATAGATGCTTTTCACCTGAAAATCCACCAGAGGTGCCGCATCAGAAAAATCCGACTGATTGGCACCCAGCACCCGGATCCTCCCCGGTAATGCGTAATCGTTCGTCGTCACCTGCGGCACAGTATCGCTGATATCAATGGCGTGCAGATGGATACGAGACAACGGGACACTCTCGCCCAGGTCCAAGTCAAGATGAGGTTGCTCGCCGATACCTGGTTCACTCAGAAATGCCAGACTCTGCTGTCCATGTGACGCATCCATGATGTAGGGCACAAACCCATCCACCACGAACGACTTGTCTCGCCCTCCCCCTTCATATCTATAAGGGGTCGATGTCGTCACTTGCTGCCGAAGCGCCACGTTCTTCTCACCATCAAAGGCCATGAACTCAAAGAGCTGCAAAATAAATCTCCCGTCCCAGGCTCGAGCGGTCAGCTCAATGGCCTCTAGTTTGATCCAGTCTGCCTTCACCCCACCACAATCAATCACCAGTGGTGCTACCCTGAAGATATCAATCGGCTCATCCTCACCATATGAGGCAACAACCTTGCCCTCTGGTTCATTTTTACCCCCTGCAATGATATTGAACTTTTTGGGAAAACCATCGGCTCGAAACCCTAGCTTGGTATCGCGCCAAATTGAGGGCACGAGAACAACTTGATCGATCGTTTGCGACTGCTCAAAATCTACCCGAATCCACTCCGTGTTATCCTTGGTTGGGTGAGGCTGGGAGCGATACCCCACATTCCCTACTCCACCACGGTAGCTTAGCCGGGCCAAGCTCTCCAACTCGGCATCCACCGTAGCAAGGCGTTTTTCAAGATCAGGGATGGAATACCCATCGTAGTTCTCATTCGCATGTTCGCCATGCTCTGAAGTGCATGCGTGACACAACAGAACAACGGCTAACAATACTGGATAATAACGATTCAATTCTTAAGGTATAAAATCATACAGATGAGTTACTTTCGCTCGACTGAAAAACATTCCTTGTCTGGCTCTTCCGGTAAACTGGCCATCCAGCTGGCGAGTTGTTTTTTCATCACATCCACCACAGCCGGATGTCCGGCCTTCAGGTCCTCCTTTTCATAAGGTGATGCCACAATGTCATAGAGTTCGATGTGACTGAGGTCGCGGTTAGCAACGAGCTTCCATTGCTTGTCAACCACGGCATAGGCGACCCAGTGGTCAGGTCGGCTTGGCCGTGCTGGCCACGGGGCACTCATTTTCCAGAACAGCGGTTTTTCACGTTTCGTTTTCGGTTTGCCTTTCAATACCGACAGCTGGTTCAGGCCGTCCGGCTGGTATCCCTTGGGCAGTTCCGCCCCTGCAATCGCGCAGAGCGTAGGCAATAGATCCACCGCAGAGAGCAAAGAACTCTTATCAATCTTACCAGCTGGAATCTTCCCCGGCCAGCGGGCGATAAACGGAACCCCGATGCCCCCTTCAAACAAGGCGCCTTTGTATCCCTTACGGCCTCCAGTAATACCCTTGGCGGCTCCAATCCCGTAACCCGCCCCAGTAGCGGTGTCGTGCATGAGCTCCAGTTTGACCGGGCCAGACGCTCTCGCCGGGCCGTTGTCCGAAGTAAAAATCACAAGTGTGTTATCTGTGATCTTGAGCCGATCCAAGCAGTCAAGCACCTCACCAATGCGGTCATCCGCATGCGACAGGACAGAGGCGTAGATATTGTCTTCCTCAGCCAGATCACGGAAGCGCCAACGATACTTTGGCAAAGTATGGAACGGGGTATGGGGCTCGTGAACCCAGAGGTTGATGAACCACGGTTTTCCTTGTTGATGACTTTTCTCGATAAACTTCACTGCCAGGCGAGCATCCTCATGCACCGGCATCTGCTCGCC
>JARFPV010000079.1 GCA_029288115.1 Akkermansiaceae bacterium
ATCGGTCTGCAAGGCGGCAACGATGAGATCCTGCATGATTTCGATCTCGTCCCTGCCCTTCAGTCCTGGCTCGGGCTCTTTAATCGGTGCCTGTGCCTTCGGCACCTGCAGCCACTCTTCATCCTTGCTCAAGCGGGTTTCAATATCCCGGATGCCCTGGAAATATTCGTCCAGCTTATCGGTGTCGGTTTTTGAAAGTCCACGCTGCACTCGCTTGGCTTCCGATAGGACAGCGTCGAGCACGCTGCGTTTGTCAGCGATCGCCTTCTGGCGCAACTCGAGTGGCAAGTCGTCGGGTGAAAAGAGCTTGTGGAAAACCTGAACCGGGTCGTTGTGTCCGGAGACCGGCTTACCGCGTTGATCCCAATCCAAGGAAAGTCCGGGGCCGTGACCCTGAAGTTCTGACGCATTGAGCTGGATGGACGAGAAACGGGTTTTCTGTCCGAGGTGCTGTGCGACGACCTGGTCCACGGAGACACTGTTCGCCATGTTTTGCCCGGGCACCGAATAGCGATTGGCCCCTGTGAGCCAGAAGGTGCTGCCCCAGTGGGCTTCATTGGTATACTGGTTGGAACATCCCTGAACGATGGTGAAATCTTTCTGGTGACGCGCCAGCGGTGCGAGGCCTTCAGGAAGATCATACCCCGCCCCGGTCTGCTTCTGGTCGGGAAACCAGGTTTCCTTGGTCACACCAAATCCCATACCGAGAAAGACGGCACGCTTGGCCGGCGCGGTGGGTTTGGTCGAAGCGGCGGATGCAAACTGGCGGAAGCCGATGGATTCGAGGGCTGGCAGTGCGATGAGCGCACCGGATCCGCGGAGGAAGTGACGACGAGTGAATTCATTTTTCATGGATAATAGGTGGGTAAATATTTTATTTGCTGGTTTGGACGGGTAGTTTGGGGCGCTTTGTTAGTGTAAGCTGGACATCATCTACATAATGCCCGCCGACTGCGATAGGTGTCTTACTGGGAATTCTCGAATGCACATCGAGGGAGATCAGAGCAATGTTCGCCTCGGATCCTAACAGACAAGATGCCGAAATGGTTTTCGGATCATCTCCGGGTTTGAGTCTGACGGATTTTTTCCCTATCGCCAGGGCATCGCTAATGACCATGGGCCAGTTTTCTTTAATGAATTTGGGATCCGCCTGGTAGAGATGAATGCTGCAGGAGGCCGAGGCTTTAGGTAAATCAGCATCGTTTTCAGCGGCGATGCGGTAAAATGCAGCAGTCAGTGTGAGGGAAAGATCAGATTGCTCATCCGCATTTTGTTGCTGGATGGAGGTCAGGTCAATGAGTTGGAACACATTGCATGCGGTGGCTCCACCGCCGGGTGTACCGGCGACATTGTCTGTCTCGATAAAGCGCAAGACGCGGTCTCCGTTTGCTTGCTCGATCACCTCGGATGGGTCACCACTCCATTTGCCGAATTGCTGCGGCAAACCTCGCGGGACGGAGCCGAGGTAATTTTCAAAATCACCATTGCTTACTGAAACGGTTGTTGCCTCAGATTTGGGTGATTGCATCGCCCAAACGACTCCGACGCCAAGCAGTCCCACGAAAGCTCCGGCGACAAGGGAGGCGGCGAGTGGCTGTAGCCGTGCGATAACGGGAATTCTGGCTTTAGGTGCCGGGACGGGCTCCAGAGCCGGGGAGAAAACTTCCTCACTGAGGGCTCCGTGAATTCGGGCGGCTTTGAGATACTCAAGTCTCACCTCGGCATCGGTCTCGATTGCTGTTGAGAGAGCGCTCGCTTCTTCGTCGGAGGTTTGGCCATCGAGGTGTTTTTGTATGAGGGATTGCCTGTCGGGTTTGTCAGTCATGCCTGTGCCTTTCTAATTTGTCTTTCGATGCATGCCTGCAAGTCGCGGCGTGCACGTTGGATGGTTTTGTAAATTGCTTCGACCGATCGGCCTTCGCGTTCTGAGAGGGTTTCCGGGCTACGCTCGTCATGGTAGTAGCCCTTCACGAGACGACGTGCTTTCTCGCTGAGTTTAGCCATGCAGGTCGCGAGGTGGGTTTCGATGGCATCGTCAACCTCATCCATCGTCTGCATTTCCTGCTCAAGCGCTTCGATGGCTCGCTCGGATAGCTGGGCGCGGCGGGATTCGCGGGCCAAAAAGCGCCGGGTTTGAATGCGGGAAAAACCCATGGCCCAGTTGAGGAATGGGCGGGTGCTGTCGTAGCTAGGAAATTGCCGCCACAGGGCGACGGCCGTTTCTTGCATGATTTCCCGGGCATCGGCGCGGTTCGGAACGCTGACCAAAATAGAACGCAGCATCACCGGCTCGCTTTCGAGAAGCAGTCGAGTGAAGCGTTCGTGGTCGTCGTTTGGGTTCGCAGTGAGCATGGGGAAAAAAGAGAAACTTCATTACAGGTTCACCCGAGAGTAAACTATTGGACAAAAAAGATGAGCTTTTTTTTGAGATGGGCGGCCTATGGGCGATCAAGCTAGGGAGACACATGAATTTCTAGCCACTGATTACGCTGATTGTAGACTGATTTCATATCCTGTGCATTTATGAATCTCTCTTTCAGGCTGCGATAGCGACAATAATCAGTCTGAAATCAGCGTAATCAGTGGTCTCGTTATTAGATTGTTCCAAAATAATTCCCTAGCATGAGAGCCCTGATTACTGCACCGCTTTCGTATCAGCGAGCCTGGGCGGCCCGAACATCAAATCAAACTGGAAAGCGACTCGAGCACATGGTAGTCATTTTTCCTCTACCCCACCCCATCCGGTATACTTATCCATCGCCAATCTATTCATTTTTCATGAAACGCATCATTCTCACTCTCACCATCTTGCTGGGAATAATCTCCCCGGCCGCAGTCACAGCTGCGGAAGATGTCAGGATCCTATTCGT
>JARFPV010000197.1 GCA_029288115.1 Akkermansiaceae bacterium
TGCTCATACCCCATGAACACATCCGTGCTAACCGCCGGCGGGTTGTCACGGTATCCTGGATCTGTATTTCCTGATGGGCGAGTGCCGTTCAGATCAATGCCACCGTCCAGCTTAAGCATGATGTTCTCAGCTGACCCGTCAGCGCGGACTACAAACTTGAGGTCTGTGCCGTTGGTCACACGAGGCACATCGATACTGTAGGCGTAGTCGGTTCCATCAGCATCGGGGAGACCATAGGGGTTGAATCCGGGATCACCGTCCGGCCCATCCCGGCGCTTCACCGTGATTGTTCCTACCTGTTCATCGTTCTGATAGATCGTCACCGGCTGACCACCTATGTTTGACCAGTTGTTAGGTGGCTCGGGAGTTCGCCAGGAAAAAACAAAGTAACCACCCGGAGGAACCGTATGTGTGTGGAGGTTCGATGCATAGGTATAGAAGTTACCGATGCCTGGGCCACTCGCATACTGCCAAAGGTAGGCGTCATTGGCTGTGCCGCCAGTGGCCGGGAATGAGGTGGACAATCCACGCGCCTGACCGGATGCAAAGTTATCATTGAACATAAACAGCGCCGTCACTCCATCGGCATCGGTCATGCTGCCGTTTTCACGTTTATCGATACGCTCGTATGCAACAAAGTCGGCGTCGCTCCAGCGCCCCGTTTGCCAGCCACGTGCAAAGTGCTGATGAATGTATGCGAGGTTGGGAAGTCGGGGATCGGCAAATTGTCCGAGGAAGTTGGTATTGGCATGGCGGGGAAACGCACCACCGCTCTGGCTCAGTGTTTCTGCTTGGTAATTTCCATCGGTGTAAACGAGCGGGATCCCAGCGCGGGTGAAATAGAACGCGTGCTGCAGCTCGCGGCGGGCAGCAAACGAGTTGTCGTGGCTCTGCGCATGCATCACGGAAACACTCGACGGGAAACCACCCCAGCCCGGTTGATCGAATCCACTAAGTCCGGCGGACGGGTTACCAAGACGGTTGTTAAACTCATTGCGCAAGTCGTTGTCGACCAGTCGCATCCCCGAGTCAATATAACCTTGGTATCCGGGTGGTTGGCCGAGGTGCTCACCGAACAGCATGGCGTCATCGCGCGGCTTCTGGGTATCGAACACAGTATCACGATGATTGGCGTCAGAAAATCCCCGGGTAATGTTGAACTGCCGTTGGATTTGGCCAGTGTAACCGTAATCTGATGTGTCTTTATCGACCCCGAACGTGGCACCAAAGAAATCGGGTGGCGTGTGTTTCACCGCGTCAAGACGCAGTCCATCCACTTTTGTAATGTCCATCTGCCACCGCGCCGCGCGGTAGAGAAGTTCGTTGACTTGCTCTGCATAGAAACTTGAGTTTGTTGTTAGGTCTGCAATCGTAATCCCGTTTCCCGGACCAAACCCAACGTAGGTGCCCTGGCTGTTCGCGTGCCGCTGACCTGCACCGCTCGGTTTATAGCAATAGTATTCCGGGTTGTTAGGATGACGGACAAAGGTAATCTTCTTAATGCGATCACCCTCGTTGCGGCCGAAGTTATTATTCCAATCACCCGGCTCGGTGGCAATGTCGATGAGATCGGAAAGCCCAAGATGCATCACCTGCCACTCGTCGCCCCAGTTGCGTGTGTTGTCCCATTTTCGGAAGTTACCTTCCTCCGTCACGCGAAGGTGAAAATCCTCCGGCACAAAACCAGGATAAACGTCGATCGGCACGCCCGAGTTATATCCCGGCACATCGAACGCATTGTGGTTCATTACGTTGTCAAAATAAACGCGAATTCCAAACCGATGCGCAACACGCACCATCTCAAGAAGATCCTGGTGTGTTCCGTAACGTGTGCTGACTGAGCCTCGCTGATCCTTTCCGCCGAGATCAAACCGATCCCAGCAATCGTATCCTACAGAGAGGCCGCCGCTTGCCTTGGTTGGTGGTGGCACCCAGATTGATTCGTATCCAGCTTCAGCCAGTTCCGGCATTTTGTTGCTAATTTCCCTCCAGCTGGTGTTGAAGTACTGCAGCATGGCCTCACCCATCGAGGAGGACAGGCAGAGCAAAAAAACAAAGGTGGTCAGAAGGGTCGGGCGCATGTGTGTCTAGATAAAAAAGTGGCCACGTAATGCAGACCACAGATGCCTCGTCGCAGACGGCGCGACTTGTATATTTATCCTATATACATGTCGCTCCGATGGGCACTTATCGCAAGCTGAAAAACCGCGATTCTGAATGCCCATTGCGCTTAGCAAAAGTTATACATCATTCAGACGGATAGGGTTACGGTCTATCTGGAAAAAACCACCAAGTATTCTGCACCAAAACCTAAGGCTGGGTGGGCAGAACCGATTGCCAGTCCAGACCAACGCGAATTTCGTCAAAACGGACGCTAAACTCACCGGAATCACTGCCCGAGCGCAGCTGAATCCGATCAAATGATGGTGCGTTCTGGTAGCGCTTTTGTGCTTTGGCATCCGCCTCACTTCCCGCCAATGAGGGATCGACAAAAACGTCAGTCACAAGACGTGTGCGGTCGATACGAATCACAAACAGGTGCGGTTTGTCATCCGACGGTATTGCATAGGCGTCCTCGATGTTTCCTTCCGCATAACGGGAACCATAGGAGTCAACCTGGGAGAGCTCACCAGCAAAAAGTTGCTCCCTGTATTCTCCGTTGTAGAGAAGCACTCCAGAGAACGGTCGGTTGAGATTTTTCTGCGGCTGTTGCATCAGGAAGCTGATGTAGACAACACCCTCATCGGGTAGCTCCTTCCCGTCCGGCAAAATTGTAGCGCCTATTTCCTTGGCACCACTTGTTTGTAGACAACCTCCCGATGTCACGAGCGTCTTTCCGTTGTTAGAATAATTGAGCCCATCAGT
>JARFPV010000234.1 GCA_029288115.1 Akkermansiaceae bacterium
GCAGCGTTTTTAGCAGGGCGTCATCAAGCCCTTTGTGGCGGCGTGTGATGATCATTTTTTCTGGTTCTTTGCTCTGCAGCGTTCCATCCGCATGCGGAGGTATTTGAATCGACCGAGTTTGCTTCTCCGGTTGATTCTTTGACTGATCGCCTTGAATGGTAGCAGGCTGTTGTTGCCGATTCCGTCGATAAGGACGAAATAATGCCCTCGATTCTCGGAAAACGTGTAGACGATGTTGCCCAGGTTCATGTCGCTGATAATCACGTTGCTGTTGAGGATTTCATCGAGAAATTGATCCAGCGCTTTATTGGCTGTGTCATCGAGCCGATCAGTATTGATCAGGGTGGCGAGATTCGGAGCCAGCGATCCGTCTGTCCAACGAACCGCCTCCATGACAAGTCCCAGGCCCATGTCGGTGCGAGCGAAACCGACGATTCTCTGGAGAAAATGGGCATCGTGATCTTGGGTCTCACGCACGGCGAGGAACTCCTGGATTTCGCGGATATAGGAAATGAATTTACCAAAACGGCGGCGTTTTTTGTACCATTTGGTATTGTTGCCGAATCGATCGTCCACCACTTCCGGGCGGATCACCTTGACGAGTAGATCCGGATCGTCCGGGTGCTCGAACACCAGCCTGCTTCTGCCATGAGTCAGTGGTTCAAGATTTTTGAGTTGGAGAATTGGGTCCATCAGGCAGGTGGCATTGTTTCGGAAAAAAGCCCGTGAGCATAGCTGTCCTTGGGCCAGTTCTTTAGGAAGCGTGTGCGGTCGCGCTGCCAGAGGTCTTCCCAAGTTTTCTGGGGCGAGAGAATAGCAGTTCCGTCGAGGTCAATAAAGCGAATCCTGTTATTAGGATCCACCATGATGTTGTTAGCCTTCAGGTCACCATGGGAAATGCGATAGGCGGCCATGGTCGAAAATGCCGTTTTTAACTGGGATGCGATTTCATCCAGTGATGTTTCATCGGTCACCTTGTGGAGCTGAATTCCCGGTGCGAGATGGCATGCTAAAAACGATTGCTTAAGCATGATCCCGGCCGCTTTTTTCTCCTCGTGAATCATCATGGGTTCAGCTGTTGGGATACCAAGTTGGCTGAAGGCTCTGGCTGCAATCCAGCTGCGCATGCACCGGGAGCCTCGAAGGGCGTAGTTGATCTTTTTCGCCAGGTTTTTGGGACGATAATATTTCATCACGCATTTTGTGCCGTCGCTGAGTGCATGTTTGCCAACAAGAGCACGTGATCCGTCTTTGCAAATTTCCAGGTCATCCGGTGGAGTGTGCATGAATCGTTCTAATTCACTTGCCTGAGCAGAATTGCAGGCGACCGCATTGACCCGTTCACCGCGGAACTGCTCAATCGCGGCAATCAGTTCTTGGTGCTCGGTGATCATTGACTCAGGTGGGCGATGAATTGTTCGGCATTTCGCCGGATGGTGTAGTCCTCTGCTGTGCTGCGAGCGTGCTGACGCATTTGTTGGCGCTGCTCGTTGCTGAGTGTGCAGAATGAGGAAATGCATTTGGCGATGTCCGTGGCGAGGTGGTCGGTAGCTCCCTCAATCACATACCCGTCTTCTCCCTCGGTGATGATTTCTGACGATCCATTGGTCGTTGTGGTGATGGCGGGTAGACCGCAGGCAAGTGACTCTAACACAACATTCGCGAAGGGGTCATAGAGAGATGGGAAAACAAAAAGGTCTGCCGTGCGGTAGGCGTCCTGGATTTTGCGTGTGGGTCCTTCGAAGCTGATTAAATCACTTACACCTAGTCGGTTCGCCTGTGCTTTGTAGCTGGCGGGGTTATCTCTGCCGATCACGCGTAGTTTGCATGTGTGCCCATCGTTTTTTGCCATGGCGAGAGCATCGATCACCGGTCCAAGCCCCTTGCGCTTGAAGTCCTGACCGACGAATAGTAATTCTAACATATCGCGATCGCGCAGTGATGTATCTGCGGTGAACTGGGAGTGATCCACTCCGTTGTAGATCACATGGATGCGTTCTTGCGGGTAATTGTAGTATTCGCCGATGATTTTTTTTGAGAGCTTCGAGTTGGTCACAATCATCCGGGTGTTCACGGAATTGAGAATTGCCCGCTCCATCTCCAAAATCGTCCGGTGCCTCGGGTTGAGCGATTGTAAAAAACGATGGATTTTCCCTGGGTAGCGGATCTTCATCCAGAAGCAGTGTAGGGGATCGGAGACCCGGAAGGCGTCCGATGGATAGCTGCGGGATAGCGCGATCACGGCATCTGCATTGAGTTTTCCTGCAGCTATTTGAGCATTACGATTGAAGGATTTATTGCGCAGCGATGAGGTGGTGCGGTTCACCTTGATCGGGATATGTTTCAAGCCATGATGAACACTGCTGTCAAATATCTCAGCAAGCACCCACACCTCGTGCCCCAGATCGCAGAGTTCGCGGCAAAGGTTCGCTGCGTAACGTTCAGCACCACCCTTGGTGAATGAGCATTCGCTTCGTATGACGGCTATCTTCATCCCAGATCAGGGTGCTTTTCGCGGAACCATTGCACGTATTTTTCCAGGCCCTCGGCGATGGGTGTGTGCGGCTGATAACCGAGTAGTTCCTCAGCCTTGCCTACATCAGCATATGTGCGCGGCACATCACCTGGTTGATCCGGCATCTGGTTGATGATGGCCTCTTTGCCGATGGTTTGCTCAAGCATCGTGATCAGTTCTGCCAGCGTGGTGGTGGCGGAGCCGCCGAGGTTGAAAATATCAAAGTCTTTTTTGTCATAGCAAATCGCGCTGAGAACACCGGCGATGATATCCTCCACGTAAGTATAATCCCGTGCTGTTGTGCCATCGCCATAGCGGTCGATCGCTTCACCTTGGAGGATTTTTTTCGTAAACTTGGCAATGGCGAGATCCGGGCGCTGGCGCGGACCATACACCGTGAAAAATCGCAGGCAGGAACAGCGGATATCGAACAAATTCGCGTAGTTCGAGCAGATTTGTTCACAAGAAAGTTTGGTGGCGGCGTAGGGGGAGATGGTGCGTTCGATTAGGTCGTTTTCAGCGAACGGGACTTTTTTGTTCACTCCGTAAACAGAGGACGACGACGCGAGCACGAAGTGATTGACGCCGTGGTAACGGCAGGCATCGAGCAGGTTGAACGTGCCGTCGATGTTAGTGGTGAAGTAAAGCTTGGGGTCAACGATGGACGGTCGCACTCCGGCGCGTGCCGCGAGATGGACAACGGTGTCGAATTTGTTCCCCGCAAAAGTACGCTCCACCGTGACCGCATCGCGGATGTCAGCCTCGATCAGCTGAATGTCATTGGCGACATGAGCTAGGTTGCCTCGCTTGATAGCGGGGTCATAGTAATCGTTGAAGTCATCAAACACCGTGACTTGATGACCTTGCTTGAGCAGTGCCTCTGTGAGATGAGAGCCGATGAATCCGGCGCCGCCGGTGACCAAGAAATGCATGCCCCAGTATCCCGTGAACCACCAGCTGAGTCTAGCACGGATATGGGCTTTCTGGATGCACTGATTTGTATTATCTACTCGGCATCATCCAGACCCAGGCTGGTGAGGAAGGTAGCGATACTGCGCGAACCACTTTCGTTGAAGGCGTTTTGTGTGGGTTTGCTCATCCATTTTCCATGACGAGAGCGAACGCAGTAGAGCCCGGCATTCGCCAGAAGTTTGCCACCTGAGCCATCCTCAGTGAAGTCCAGGCCGCAGTCGATTGGTGCGCGAGAATTGAGGTCGTATGCGCGGATCGCATTACTCGTCAGGTGGGGTGGTTCGTCTGGATCACAGGGGATGTGATGATCCGCTTCAGAGAATATTGGGTGTTTTCCAACCGTGGTAATATGGATGTCTGGGCGGTATGCGCGCAGGCGCGCCAGCTGCGTAAGGGTTTCCTGAGCATCCGGCCCGTCGATGCCTGTGTAGACTAGCACACGGAAAGGTTGGGTGAGGTTCTCGGCGTAGCCTTCCTT
>JARFPV010000318.1 GCA_029288115.1 Akkermansiaceae bacterium
ATGGGCGGATACGCAACAAGAAGCGCGGCCAACGAAAACCAGGTGGCACTCTGTGACGTCGATGACGCCCGCGCTGGTCATTACTACAAGAAATTTGATAAGACCCCGCGCTTCAAGGACTTTCGCGTGATGCTCGACAAGATGGGTGATGACATCGATGCGGTGGCGATCTCGACACCCGACCACACCCACTTTGCCGCCGCCATGGCCGCCATGGAGCGTGGTAAACACGTATTTGTGCAGAAACCACTCGCTCACAACATCTGGCAGTGCCGCACCCTGCGCAAAGCAGCCAAGCACTACAAGGTGGTCACCCAGATGGGTAACCAGGGCCACACCTTCGACGGCATGCGCCGCATCAAGGAGTGGGTCGACGGTGGAGTCATTGGTGAAGTGAAAGAAGTCGTCACCTGGACGAACCGACCCCTCGGGCCGTGGTTTGTCCCGCCATCACAATTTCCACCGAAATCAGGGCCTGCTCCCGGCACACTTGATTGGAAACTCTGGCAGGGGCCGGCGAAACATCGTGAATATAGCCTCGACTACGTGCCGACCCGTTGGCGCGGATGGTGGGACTACGGTTGTGGTGCCCTTGGAGACATTGGTTGCCACACCTTTGACGCCCCGTTCTGGGCACTTGGACTTGGCTCGCCTACCAAGGTGGAAGTCGAGCGCAAGGAGCCACCCCACCCGGATTTCATCCCGATGAGTTCAGTGACCACCTATCATTTCCCTGCTCGGGGGAATAAACCACCGGTCAAACTGACGTGGTATGAAAAAGGGTATGATGTGCCGCTGCCGAAACGCTGGGACGAAGGGAAGAAACTCGACGCTGAAGGTGGTATGTACATGGAGGGTTCTGAAAATACACTCTACCATCCCGGCATGCGCCCACGCAGCCCGCGGATTACTCCCAATGACACCTTCATGGAGCTGAGACCTAAGTTAGCGAAGATGGACCGCATCCCATCCGTCAAGGGTGGTCCCATCGAAGAGTGGGTCCGTGCCATCAAAGGCGAAGGCCCAACACCTGGATCACAATTTGATTATGCCGCACCTCTCACAGAAATGGTGCTTCTCGGCGCACTTGCACAGCGCACTGGCAAGACGATCGAATGGGATAACGAGAAAATGCTCGTCAAAGGACAGCCTGAACTCAACGATCTCATCAAGGAGCCAACACCCGAAGAATGGCAATATGGCGAGAAGCTGTGGGGCTAGGTCCGGTCAGACCATAAGATGCAGGACGGTAGGGTCGCTTTGATAAAGCGACCGTATCAAAGGTGCGGTCAATTTATCAAATTGACCCTACCTCTCACGACCAAATTGTTGGCCGTCGGCTAGCAGTCTGGTGCGAAGTTTATCGTAAGGAACTTTTTGTACGGGAACCTTGGCATCGATTGCCATGCATGCCGCCGTGGCCGAGCTCTGGCCGAGGATCATGAAGACCGGCTCCATACGGATCGAGCCGAAAGCGATGTGGGTGGCTGACAGAGCCCAGGGGACGAATAGGTTTTCGCACTCCTCAGCCTTGGGGACAGTGGCCCGGTAGGAAATGCCATACGCCTTGCCGCGCAGGTAAGACTGGATGTCGCCCTCGTTCCTGATCATTCCATCCTGCACATAGCGTTGCACGTTGTGGGAATCGAGTGTGTAAGCCCCCATGCCGACCGGGTCATCCACAGGCAGCGTGCGTCTGCAGTGGTTTTCGGTCATGACGAAGTCTGATCGCATCCGCCGGGCTTCGCGCACGTAGAGGTTGTATGGCCAGTTGCCGTTGTCGGTGAATTCATCCTTGGCAAGCCCCCAGTTCAGGGTGCGCTTGCGAATATCCTCCGGCACACGTGGGTGATGCTGCAGTGTCCAAACCATGCCCAGCTGGTAGTCGCGGTGCTTGGCAGCGAGTTTTTCGCGTTGATCGTGGTTAAGCGTCGCCCAGTTCCAGTCGTCGCCATAATTTCCACCAATGAAGTCGCAGGAAAATCCACCCACGTTGTTGCCGTCGGTTTTTCTGTTCGGGACGAGTGTCTTTTTGAAGAAAGCTCCCTTGAAGCCGGTTTCGATGAGCCGGAACATAATTTCGTAATTTGCCTCGTCGTAATTTTTCGGCTTTGGGATGGGCAGTCGGTTCTCCGGCACGTCGGTCAACACCATCCTGTAGCAGTATGCCTGCAGACGATGATCGGCATCTCCGACCTTGCCTCCCATATCGGGATTTACACCGGGGAGAAGTCCGCTGTTTGGGTCGCCTTTCTTGACGTAGGGATCGATGCCCTTACGTAGCTGGTTTCCGTGTAGTGGACCGGTGATGCCGTTGCCTTTCTCGTTGAATTCGGCATTCGATTCGCGGCCGACCACAAACGACACCCCGGCACCGGGAAGGAGGTCGCCTTCGTAGGAGGCATCGATAAACATCTTGCCGTGCAGCACCCTTCCGTCTTCCAGCCTGATCGCGGTGATGCGTTTGCCATTTTTGATGACACCTTTCTTGAGATCGAGTCGACCCTTGATTACCTTCACCTTGGCATCCCTGATCATCTTATCAAAAACGGCCTGGGCAACTTTCGGTTCAAATGTCGATGCCAGTTTCTTTTTGTCATTCAATGCGGGTCCACCTTGGCCTTTGTTCGGAAATTTTTCACGATCCTCATGCGTCCAGGCCTCGGGTTTTTGGTAATGTTTGTAGAGTTCGTGATAGAACTCACGCGACAATCCGCCGAGAATGTCGTCGTTGCCGATATCGGTCCAGCCGAGTCCGCTGCTGGTCAGCCCGCCGAGGTGGCCGTATTGTGAAACCAGGATTACCGACTTGCCCATGCGTGCGGTCTGTACGGCGGCGGTGACTCCTCCCGAGGCATCGCCGTAGACGATCACATCCGCATGGATGCCCTCGTCCTCGCCAAAGGAAATGAGGTTGAGGCTAAACAACAGGAGAAACTGGATGGTGAAGCGTTGGATGATGGTCATGGTGGTTACGTGGGGAGTCTGTATGAAAATTGGTTGAATGTCGAAGCCTCATGATGGGATCGTGGCTTGTATCTACGAGAGGCGAGAAGTAGGATTTTCAACATGAGGTCAATTCAAAGCGAGTTACGAAGTTTAGGCATCCTTTTTGCGATATTTCAATGCTGTACGCTGTTGGTCATCGCAGAACAAGGGAGACTGCCGCTCGTCCCCTATCCACAAAAGTTGGTAATCACCGAGGGTGATTTCACGCCCAAAACCAAGTTGGTTTTGAGTCACGACGGTCGTCATGCCGAGCTGGCGGAAACCTGCATGGAAGATTTCAGGGCTTTGGGATTTACTATCGTCCAAGGTAAAGGGGCCGCTCAGAAAGAGGCGAGTGTGATCAATCTGACCTTGATGAAGGATCCTAACCTTGCAGGTGAGAAGTATCGGATCGTGATTGATTCTGAGATATCGATTGAAGCGAGTAGGGAGAAAGGTCTGTTCTGGGGAACGCGTACTCTTTTGCAGTTGCTTCAGGCGGGACCCGGGAAAGCAGTGCCGCAACTCAACATCACAGACCACCCTGAGTTTCCTTACCGCTCTCTGATGATCGATAATGCGAGAAATTTTCATACGATCGATTTTCACATCAAGACGATCAAGCGGATGGCGTCGTATAAAATGAACCGCTACCAGATCCATTGGAGTGATCACCAGAGCTACACCTTGCCGAGTAAGGCATTTCCTAACTTGCCAACCAAAGACCGTCACCACACACGTGCGGAAATTGCCAAGCTCATGAAGGTGGCGCGGCGGTATCATGTGGAACTGGTGCCTGAGATTGATGTCCCCGGGCACGCGAGGGCACTGCTTCACGGGATCCCCACGCTGGCATGCGGCGGTGGCGGAGGAAAACTTTGCATCGGCAAGGAGGAAACCTATCAGACGCTGGAAAAACTCTACTCCGAGGTCATGGAAATGATGCCTGGAACGCACTGGCATCTGGGAGCCGACGAGGTGCATTACCAAGCTGGAAAGTGCGCAGACTGCGATGCGCGTATGAAAAAAGAGAAGTTAGAGAGCGGCGACCAGCTATTCCACTACTTCATCAATCGCATGCACGGATTCATCAAGGGTAAGAATAGGCAAATGCTCGTCTGGGAGGGTTTTTCACCCACTCTGGAGCCTAAAATCCACAAAGACATCATCGTTTGCCCGTTCGATGTGAAGTTTCGTGGCAAGATGCCTGCCGATTACTTCAACGCCGGATACAAGGTGCTCAATACCTCGTGGACACCGCTGTATGTGGCGGACAAGCTCTATATGACCACGCCTGAGATCATTGCGCGCTGGTCACCTTACATGTTTGGTGCAGGTCGCAGCCCGCAGCCGTTTGCCTATTGGAAAAAATTCAACCCGCAGGACTACCGGGGCAAAGTCCTCGGCGGACAAGTTTGTTCGTGGGCGACGGAACAGAAGGCCGAAGACGGACTGCTCTTCGGGGCGGGTCCCGGTTTCCCCGAATATGGTCGACCCGCCAAGCGTGTGCAAATCGTCGCCGAGCGCTTGTGGACCGGATCACAAACCAGCGCCAAGGATCTGCTTGAGCGGGTGGGGGAGGATTACTGGAAACGTTGATCGTTTTTCCTACTCGGACTCATGCCGAAATCTGACCAGGTAGATGGTATTAAATACAGATGAAGTTTGATTGCGCTCAGTTTGGAATCCATCTAGCATGTATCCATGAAGTTCCCCCTGCTTGCTCTCATGATCTCCCTGAGTTTACCTGCCTATGCTGGTGAACAGGAAAAAAAAGGCCCAACTTGTCGGATTGTATTTCCAGAGCGTGGCAAAGGTGCGCCCAAGACCGTTTACCTTTTTGACGGTAAGAAAAACCATCAGGTTTTCCTTCCGAGCATGAATTTCTCGAAAGTGATCAGTTTGCCGGCAGGTGAATTGACAATGATGATGGCTGCCAAGGAAGTGGATCGGGGAAACTTGCCGAAGGGTGCCCCAACATTAAAAATTCCTGAAGGCTTGCAGGATTTTTACCTGCTCCTTGTTGCTGATCCCGAGAATGAAGAACTTCCGTTGCGAATGATTCTGTTGAACGCCGAAGGTGGTAAACTGCCGCCAGGTAGGACTCTGTGGTGCAATCTCACAGACCATCGGATATCGGCTAATCTGGAAAAAAACAAAATTGAAGTTGAGCCGAATGGAAGAACTGTCTCAGCTAACCCGATCCCCAAGAGTGGTTATTTTCGTGCGGAGTTATTTTATCAACCGGAGGCTGAGGGGAAAGCCCGCGTCATCACCGAACAAAAATGGTGGTACGATGCCTATAGCAGGCATCTCGGAATCATTCTTCCCTCCGCCGGGAGATTGCCAAAAATATATTATTACCGCGATTTTAGATGATCTATAAGCATCGATTGAATCGCGAATCGAGCATGCTGCTATCAGACGTGAGAGTGAGTATCTACGGGATTGCACTATGGTTGTTCTTTACGGCGACTGCGTGGTCAGATCCATCTCCTGATGTTCATGGCTGGCAGGCTGACGCGAAACAAATTGAAGCGTGGAAAACTAAGAGGCGCCCTGGAATTAACTACGACGAGTCAAAGGTGCCGAAGTATCAGCTACCGGATCCGCTGAAGGCATTCGATGGAAAACCGATCACCACAGCGGCCGAATGGAACGAACATCGGCCGAAACTGCTAGAGGTGTTTCGCAAGCAAGTCTATGGCGTCCGGCCAAACACGAAGTATGAGGTGGGTTTTAAAGAGATCGGAAAAAGAGAAAATGTTTTTGGCATCGGGGCAACGGCACGTCAGATCCGCACGACCATAAAAGCACGCGGGAAGTCGCATTCCTTTGATTTTGTCATCGTGATTCCCAAATCGAAGAAACCTGTCCCGATCCTCGTGCAAATCAATAACAGGTATTTTGTTCCGATGGATAAAGCAGTTAGCCAATTTGATCCGTTCTGGCCGATTGAGAAAATCGTGAGGAAAGGTTATGCCACGGCGGCATTTCACACTTCAGATGTCGATCCCGACAAACGCGATGGTTATGATCAAGGGATTCGTTCGATGTTAGATATGCCTGATTCCGATCCAGCAACACGCTGGGGGGCGC
>JARFPV010000325.1 GCA_029288115.1 Akkermansiaceae bacterium
GGTTCGTGGTGATACCTTTGTTATACGTGCCTATGGAGATACAAAAGATAGCAATGGCCAGATCATTGCTCGCGCTTATGCCGAAGCGGTTGTGCAGCGCGTGCCGGAATATGTTGATCCAGCGGATCGTCCGTCACTCAATGTTTTTACGGATTCTTCGGCAGCCGCTGCAAATAAGACATTTGGACGGAGAATAAAGGTTGTCTCATTCCGTTGGCTTGCGGACAAGGAAATCTGAATCATATGATCTATCAATTATTTTTCACCCTGCTAACATTTGTTGGGTTCTTAACGCCGGTTTTAGCTCAGGAAAAAGAAAAAGCGCCACCCGTGCAGTTCCGTGCCGTGTTCCATAACCCGGCGAACCCTATTGCCGATCTTTTTTATGCCGATAAGTCAGGAGTAATCGTTCCGTTGAATTTCAGGCCTAAGAGCCTGACTGAAGCCCTGTTCACGCGGCCCGTCAATGGATCGCTGGTGCTTTATGATAAGAAAAATGTTGATCCCGAAAATCCTTCAGCAAGCGTGGCGGCAAGCATAAAGCTTTCCCCGAATACCAAGCGGGCTATGGTTCTTGTGTTACCTTCTCTTCCGGGTAAGAAACCCGCGTACCGAATGCTCGTCATAGACGACTCCGCAAAAGCTTTCCCCAAGGGTGAGTCTCGGGCTCTCTTATTGATTGATGTGAAAGCCGCCATCGTGGCCGGCGAGCACAGGTTGCCTGTGGATCCGGGGAAACTTGTCAAAGTGCCACCCGTTAAAAAAGTGAACCAGTACAACATGGCCCAAACAAATTTTTATTACCAGAAGGGCGGTTCATGGAGGGTCTTTACTGAACGCCAATTGCAGTATCACAATGCTTACCGGCGTCTGTTTATCATTCACGCGACGCCAGGTGCCCTGACACCGTCTGTCACCACGATTGTGGATACCACACGGCGCTGATTGAGCCAGGAAACTCGCTGATTGGATTAACACACTCCTTGGCTGTAAGTTTGCATAAGCACGCGAACCAATATTTGGTCTCGTTGCTTTAAAATATATATTTGCATTGTGCATACATAAGTGTTTGACTGGGAATTGAACATGAAATGCGCCTTTGTCATTCATCATGAGCCACTTCTGCGTTGCGGTATAACACGGCAAGCTGCTGGCTTCGCGCTGATCGCGACGATTTCGGTCATGGTGCTGCTAGTCCTAATTGCTCTGAGCATGTTGAGCCTATCCACCATCACATTGCGTGAGGGGAGAAATGGTTCTGCCGAGGCACTCGCGCAGGCCAACGCCAGGCTCGCCTTAATGATTGCCATTGGTGAACTGCAGAAAGAAATGGGCCACGACATGAGGATCAGTGCCGAATCAGCCATCTTGGATACCGATGAATCGACAGCCGCTATCGATGGTGTGGCTCAGTCGCGATGGTTAGCCAGCTATGATTCCTGGGGCAATTGGCTAAATGCGCAATACACACGCCCCGGAGAGACCAGCTTGATGGATATTCAGGCTACTTACACCAAAGGTCGTGAAAAAATGTTCAGACGCTGGCTGCTCTCCCTGCCCGAGGGCGAGGAAACCAATATTGACTTGCCCCGCACGCTGACCGGTCTGGATGCGGATCGGCTTGTGGAATTGGTCGGTGAAGGTTCGTTGGGATCAAAAGCCGGAACAGCCCCTGATCAAGTCACCAGCGCCTATCGTGTACCGATTGGTCGAGATACGGATCAAAATGGTACCATCGATGATGACGAGATAACAGGTTACCACGCCTGGTGGATCGGGCCTGAGAATCACAGGGCGAAGGTGACACTCGGTAAACAGTCGCGCAATCTTTCGGTGTCGGAGTGGGAAACGGCACAGGGCGACACACCAGAGGTCGGTGTAGGAGAGCTGGCCGGCTTCGAATTTATCAACACAGAAAGCTGGGATACGGACCGTTTGATTACGCGCAGCACATTGGCTCCAGCGGGAGCGGAAAGGGACGACGTGCGCGGGTATTTTTTTGATCTGACGGCTTTCAGTGAGGGAGTGATTGCGAGTGTGAGATCAGGACATTTGAAAAAAGATCTGAGTCTGTTGTTCGAGGGACCCACAAGTGAGTTGCCTGATTCTTATCGTTATGAATTCGGGGATATTCGGGAGCCCTCTATCAGGCCAATGAGCCCAGATCTAAGTGCCAACAACCCAACTATACCAAATCGCCATTTTGCCTCGTGGACAAACATGCGGCACTACTACCGGATGTACCGTCAGGATAGCGATGCTACATCGGCAGACACGGGAGGCGCTGGTTCACTTGACTGGAATGGCTCAAAACCAAGAACTGATACGGTTTGGACGACTCATTTCCTAACAACAAACGGTTGGAGGGGAATGAATAATTACTGGCGGATACCCGTGCTGACCAAACTAACATTTCTATACAGCCTTATCACAGAGGAAATTGCAAATACCTCCCCGACGCATTATCGCTTGTATTTGGTTTACTCTCCAGTTCTGACATACTGGAACCCGTATAACACGGAGTTGGTTCTTCCAAACCAGATGTTGTCTTCGCTGCAAGCTCCCTACAAGGCGCTTCCTGTTAGGACACAGTTGTTTCTAAATGGGGTTCCCGCAACATCAGATGGTTTTCTGTTTAGTACAAACCTTCATTCATTCCTTAATTCGGGAACCAACACGGACATTGTTTTTAAACCAGGCGAGATCAAACTGTTTTCGCATAACTATGTCGGAGGCATGGGATTTGAGGAAAAGCTTTATCCTGGTTTTAACCCTATGGCTATCGGCGGTATGAGATTGCGAGTAGGCTCGAACTCAGGTTATACAGCAACGCAAAATCCCGGCGTGGCGATCGATTTCAGCCATTCAGTTTGGGGAGGTAACATTAACTTTGGGAATACACCCGGCTCATTGATTCACGTCCAGCACTGGGGGAGTAACGCAACACGGGTTCCTTTGACTTATAATATCGACTGGTTCAACGTCGCACAGACATATACGCCAATCACCGGGCAGGATCCGGCTAGTATTGCCAAATGGGATTTTAGTAGTCCAGATCCGCTCCCTGTGGCATATGTCCAGCTTGTCGTCAAAGGGCTTTCTGAATTTGAATACGAGAGCATTGACTGGGCACAGGACTGGCGGTCACGAAACTGGATTCAGTCGCCACCGTTCTATTTTGGCAATCCTCTGTATATGTCGGAAGATAAGTCAATAGCACACACTCAAAGGTTGGATAATCCCTATGTGATGAACTTCGGGCCTATGTCGTCCTTGGAGATGCCCAAGGTCGTTGGTCATTTAGGAACCAGTGCCTTTCTGGGATCCGGAGTCGCTCCTTTTGAGCAAGTGACCGCCGTGGCTCCTCTAGAGCTCCCCACCGCTCCACTGTCAGGCTTGGCCGGTTTCTCTGGTATGAGAATCAACCCGGGATGGACTGACTACACAGAGCTCAACCCAGACCTTGTGGTTGGTAGTGCTGGATCCTCAAACTCTTGGCGTGCTAGCCTATTTGGTGCTGAAGGTAAAGCGGTCTCATATCAGAGTGGAATAACAGGACCAGGTATCGGCAATTCGTTTATGCATCCGATGTTGCCGCGTGAAGACGTTTACCAATATTTTGACAACTCGAAGAGCCAGGATCCCAGAAATAGGAGCAACCCCTTCGATTGCGTGACAACAGACAACAAGGTTTTCAATGATCATTGGGACCACGTGTTTCTGCTGAACGATGCCCTGTGGGACGACTACTTCGTTTCGTCGCTCGCGGACCAGTCACGTCCGGGAGCGAGCGGTGCACTGAGCCTGAGCGAAAATCTTGATAGCCTCGTTGCGGGTGAAACGTTATCTAACAGTAGGAATTATCATTATAATACAGGTGAGAGTGCCAGTGATATAAAATCGGAACTTCAGGATCAGGACGGATATCTCAAGGCGGCAAGGCACCTCATGGTTGATGGCGCGTTCAACGTCAATAGCACCTCAGTGGACGCGTGGTATGCACTCTTTGCTGGCATACGCGAGCGACAGCTTGTCTACCGTGACCACAATGGCAGTCTGAAAGAGATCGAAATTCCGTCTGGAAAAAGAATTGCGCTTTCAAGGCTCAATACGGCGTTAACTGATCAAGAGATGGACGACCCGTCTTCTGGGGTGACTCTTCCCGATGGTAGAAGAGTGTGGAGTGGAGTGCGTTTCCTGGATGATGATCAGCTTCGTAAACTCGCCGAGGAGTGTGTTAAGCAAGTAAAGCTACGTGGTCCTTTTCTAAACTATTCTGAGTTTATCAATCGTCGCCTCTCTGATGACGAACTCGGATTAATGGGGGCTCTTCAGAGTGCCATCGACTATGACGACGGAAGTCCGGAGTCAGGATCTATCAATTATCTTTTTAAGAGCGATTCTACCTTCATGCTGAAAAAAGAAGATCTCGTGGGTAACAACTCGAGTCCCTCAATCGATCATGCCTTCACAACCCCGGAGGCGGCGGAAGGTTCACGTCTAGCGGGAATTCCCGGATACGTCATCCAGTCTGATCTACTCAAGCCGCTCGGCAACACGCTTACAGTCCGCGATGATACTTTCCGTATTCGTGCCTATGGTGAGGCGCTTAGTAGCGATGGTGTTGTGCTCGCG
>JARFPV010000362.1 GCA_029288115.1 Akkermansiaceae bacterium
GAGCCGATCCATCGTCGCTCGAATGCTGGCAGACCCGGAGAATACCTTTGAGCCCGGCTACGACCTTAAAGATCTCGAGACCGAAGACGATGATGGTGTGAAAGGCATCGAAAAAATCCTCGTCAACAAACGCTACGACCTCGACGGCTCATACGTCGTGCATGCTCAAGAACTCTACGGCCCGCACGAAGGCAAACTCTCCGTTAAGCTAAACGGTCCCGGAGCAACGAAGATGTTCCAGCTGACCTCCAAAATGAACCATGGAGTCGATCGCCTCGCCATCGTCCTTGACGGCAAGGTACTCAGCGCGCCCGTGGTGCAAAGTTCGCTCGGCGCCAACTTTGAGATTTCGGGCATGAAGAATGCCACCGAAGCAAGAGCACTCGCCGCCGCTCTGCTTAACCCACTGAAGAAACCTCTGGAAGTCGACGAGGAGCGCACAGTCTCCGCCACTCTCGGTAAGGAAACCGTCAAACAGGGTATCACCGCCGGTATTGCCGGCCTCGCACTGACTCTCGTTTTTGTGCTGCTTTACTACCGCTTCGCTGGACTCATCGCCCTGTTCGGCCTGGTTCTCAATATCCTTATCCTGTTCGGTGCCATGGCCATGTTCGGCTTTACCTTCACCCTGCCCGGTATCGCCGGTATCATCCTCACCATCGGTGTGGCCGTGGATGCCAACGTGCTTGTCTACGAGCGACTCCGTGAGGAACTCGCAGCAGGAAAGACAGTGAAGACCGCCATCGGAGCCGCCTACGAAAAGGCATTCTCCGCCATCTTCGATGCCAACATCACCACCCTGCTCACCGCGCTGATCCTGTTCTGGCGCGCCAGCGGCACAGTCAAGGGATTCGCCGTGACACTCACCATCGGTATCCTCGCCACCCTGATCACGGCGCTACTCTGCACCCGCGTCCTGTTCTGGTGGTTCTCTGATGCCGGCATCATCAAGAAGCTTTCCTTCTTGAACCTCGTCCCGAAGAAAGCCTTCAATTTCCTCGGCCTGAGAAAACTTGCATTCACCTTCTCAGCCATCCTCATCCTCGCCGGTCTCTCAACGGTCGGCATGAAAGGCGACAAGGCACTCGGTATCGACTTCATCGGTGGAGCCCAGCTCTCATTCCAGTTCGAAGACGGAACCCACATTCCCCAACCTGAGGCACAGAAAGTCATTGAGGGGCTGAAACTCACCAAACCTGCGTCTTCGCAAGAGGAAACAAACCAAAGCGGTGAACTGCTCACAGTGCGATGCGCTAACCCAGACCCCAAATCACTGGCACAAGGTCAGAAGCCTGACCCCGAGATCATTGAGGAGGCTCTCCGTGAAGCCTTCCCTGTGCTGCAAAAACAGAAACCCGTGGTGGATGCCAATGGCGTACCTAAGACCAACGATGCAGGAGAACCCATCATGGAGTGGGAATACCAGCTAGCCAAGGAAACCATCAGTGCCAGCCTGGGTAACGAGTTCCTCACCACGGCGGTGTGGGCGTTGCTCATCGGCCTGATCGCCATCATGATTTACATCACAATCCGCTTTGAGTTCTCGTTTGCACTCGGTGCGTTTGCCGCCCTGCTTCACGACGTCCTGATCTGTCTCGGCATCGTGGTGCTTTCCGGACAACAGCTCTCACTCATCCACGTAGGTGCCTTCCTGACCATCGCCGGTTATTCGATCAATGACACGATCGTTGTGTTTGACCGCATCCGCGAAGACCTCAAGACCAAACGAGGTGACGTCAAGGATGTGATGAATACCGCCATCAACTCCACCCTTTCCCGGACCGTTCTGACATCACTCACCACTTTCGTGGCGGTGCTCGTCCTCTTCATCTACGGTGGAGCAGCACTGAAGGATTTCTCGTTCACCATCATGATCGGCGTGATCGTAGGAACCTACTCCTCAATCTTTATCGCCTCTCCAATCGTTTACGTCTGGACCAAAATGCGCGGAGCCAACCTCCGCCGCGAGCTGCTCGACGCCAACCTGGAGGCCGAGGTCAACCCCGCAAAATCTTAACGACATATTTTTGCCGAAAAAATCTTGCAAACCCAATTCATTCTGGCATTTTCCCGCCCGTCCGAAATCCCAACCGGGACCACGGCAACAAAACATCACATTCCTCAGTAGCTCAGCGGTAGAGCGGGTGGCTGTTAACCACTAGGTCGTTGGTTCGAACCCAACCTGAGGAGCCATTTGAAGGCCCTGATCCTCAACGGATTAGGGCTTTCGTCTTTTTATGGTCTGTGTCGCTGTTCAATAAATTGAAAGTCCAAGCCCCTGAAAACATCAACCCGGGTCATAAACTCCTCCCGCATTCCCAAAGGTAACCGTCCTCCCGTTGCATCTAAAATTCGGGCAATCTCCTGCTCCAACATTATTTCTTTCAGTCAGTTTTCTTCACGAACGACATCAGCACCAGCTGCGAGTAATAATTGTTCGAGAAGTGTTCGATGACAACAGGACTTATCCTTGCAATAACAGCCGACGGAAAAATGGGTGGTATGAGAAAGAGCCGCAAGCAGTTTCAGGTCGTGCTGGGCAGAAGGAGCCGCCATTTCCTGCCGATATTTTCTGGAGAACGAACGCCACTTATCCGGGGAATCCGCCGCCTTCCCTTGTTTCATCAACACCGCACTGGGCGCAAGATTCGGAAAATAAACGTCATACCAGTTTTGCTTCGAAAATTCGCTCTTCGGAACTCCCCGAGGAGGACGCCGAACCGTACCAATTCTAACCCCTTCATCGGAGCTACGTGGCGTGCCTAATTGAACAATTTGAATACTCATTTTACTATAGATGGTTTGATTGAAAAAGACATGAGGCCCATAGATGACCATAGACCTCATGCCTTTTCAGCACTAGGCACACGCCAAGGCTGCTGTTTCCCCTCTCTTGGATGCTTTCGCATCCACGATCGAAGCAACCCTGCGTGCGCCACTGAACGATGCCCAGGCGAGAAGCCTTATGAACTGCTCTTCGTTCTCAAAAACCCTTTGCACCAGGTTTTCATCAATTTGCGGGGCGGACTTTGCCACAATCAACGCGAAGCGTGCCAGATCTCTCTCATGACCATCGAGTTCTTTGGTCTCCATTTCTACCCAGTTACGGCTTATCGGCATCAGTCCACCGTCCCATTGCTGGAGGTTCTCAAGAACCAATTCAACAACGTTGAGCGGAAGCACAGGCAGCGCCTCTCTTTCAATGGCACCAGCCCACCGTGAAACAGCTCGTGCAATTCTCGGATTTTCTCCCGCCCAACGCATATCCTCAGGGAGAGGAACTTGCGGCAGAAGGCTCTTTGTCCGGTCGGGAGTAAGATGCCTGGTTTTGGTCGACTTCAGTTCATGACCAAACATACGCAGTCCCATGGACTTGATTTTCCTCGAACCTAGAACCGACTTTACCGGTGATCCGTCCATGATGATGTGGCTGAAGCGATTGATGTGGCTGATTGCCAGGATGGAGGCGATCACTTCCGGGAGCGCCTCATAGGCAAATGGCAAGGGAAGCTCCCCAGCATCGGGATCAAGCACCATGGCACGCGTCCACAGCAGAATATCCCGAAGCTTATCATCATCGATCTCCTCTTCATTTTGACTGAGTAGGCTTTTTGCCTCCTTGTGCTTGTCGCTGGCGTGAACCAGACTCACCAGCATGTCACCACAATAGGCACACTCGTTGATTTGTGAAACCACAGCGGTGAGAGACTCCTTGGTGGTTCGATCTAGCACGTCGTCAACCAGCATCGATTCCCGACCCCCTGTCCAAACTCCGGCAAGAAGCTCGGGAACCTTGGAGTGACTCGTGAGTGATCCGTTGATGAAAAAATCATCAGCAATCATCTCATAGACTTCTTTAACTAATCCCGTCGCTTCATTTCGGGGGACACTTTTTACGTATCGCATTGTTTGAATCGAC
>JARFPV010000370.1 GCA_029288115.1 Akkermansiaceae bacterium
TGTGCCCCACGTGCATCGGCTTGGCAACGTTTGGTGCGGAAAAATCCACAACAATCGTCTGCGCCGGACTCGCGACCGGGACACCGAGCCTATCATCGCTGAGAAGCCCGCTTACCCGGTTGCTCCACGCACGGTGACTGACCTTGAAATTAATAAACCCGGGACCCGCGATATCGGCAGTTGCCAAGTCACCCAGATCGATTGCCTCCACCACCTTAGTAGCGAGCTCTCGCGGATTGGTTTTTAGTCGCTTGGCAAGCACCATGGCGGCATTGCTCTGGTAATCACCAAAGCGCAGATCAGCAGCGGAGTCCACCTGGATCGTGAATCCCTCGGGCAAATCAACCCCGATGGATTGCATTGCTGAAGCAAGAGCGTGTTCAAGTTCTTTGATCATTGGTTCAAATGTTAGAAATAACGTGGCTCAGCAGCCCATTGCTACTGTTCCGAGCTGATGCGCGATGGCCGAGAAGCAAAAATATCCAGCACATCCTCGGTACCCCGCGCGTCCATGAGCTGCTGCCTAACTTCACAGTTGTTGAACATACGCGCTATCGCAGCAAGCGTTTGAAGGTGCATGTTGTATTCTTTCTTAGGCACGATAAAGAGAATAATAAAATTCACTGGGGCGTTGTCGAGCGCCTCAAAATCCACACCATCCACCGAGCGAGCAAAGGCCGCCACCACCTGATCGACCGAATCGGAAAAGGCGTGTGGAATCGCTACTCCAGAGCCAATCCCCGTGCTAATTTGACGTTCCCGTTCCTTAAGCAGTTCGAGCACCTCCTCGCGCAATTCCTCCTTGAGTCGTCCTTTGGCGATCAAGTGATCGATAATCGCAGCCGTCGCCTCGGAGCACACCTCACCCGGCAAATCAAGGATCACTTGATCGGGTGTCAGTAGACTGGCCAGTTTCATGACTTTGAGAAAAATCCCGTGTGCGGGGACGGGCAATTACCCTCTAGCCCCCTGCAATGCAAGCCTATTTGAATCGCCTACCTCACGAATCAAGTAAATTGAACAGACACTTATGAGATTGACCTCACACATCAACATGGAAGCATACCTTATGCTTTCTCCAATTCGTCTGCTCATCTGCTTGACTTCCTGCTTCATGCTTTCTGCTAATGCTGCTCCGGAGAACGACCGACCAGTTCCAGCACCAAAAACTTCCACTCACGATCTCGTCCGCCACCTGCTCAATCAGGACTTGGGAATCCGCAAATTCCCGTTCCCTGACGTGGTTCTTGCGAGTAGCGGCAAAAAAGTCATGCCTTTCGAGAAACAGGATCCCGCCCAAAGCAAGTTTTTAACCGCTGTGACCATGGCTGTAGACACAGCGATCAAGACAATGAACAAAGATGATTCTCCTATTCGAAATCTGCGACGCATCAACGAGGCCTCTCGCTACTTTGAGGACCACCTGCGAAAGTCCCTGCAAGCACACCCTGCACTAACTTGCGAGATTCCCAAGAACAACCAGGGAAAGGAGCAACGATCCGGCTATCCCGACCTCCTCATTACACACACCGATACCGCAGGCAAGAAAACCCATTTCTATCTCGACCCAAAGCTCTATGAGAAAAAATCCCGAGCATCGTCACTGCGCACATTTTACTATGAGCCGCGCACGCGCACCAACAAGATCCAACACGACGCTGTGCATCTACTCATTGGTATTTCCCACGACGGCAATCAGGGAAAATGGCAGTTCACAGGTTGGGAAATATGTGACCTCTCTCAATTCCAGGTGCGGCTCAAAGCAGAGTTCCAGGCATCTAACAGAGATCTTTACCGACCCCACATCGTGATCAAATCCTCCGGCAATCCATAATCACTTGCTTCTTTTTGCTTTTCTCTTACCTCTTTTCACATGCCCTTATCCCACCGCACCAGTGGCTCTACCGCACGAGACGATTACCTTGAGCAAATCCTGCATCTGATCGAGGAAAAGGGATACGCACGCCCGATCGACATCTCCAAGAAACTGGGGATTTCCCAAGCGAGCGTTACCAACATGCTCAAACGTCTCGATGCCGAAGGCCTCGTGGCGCATGAAAAATACCGCGGCACCACTCTTACTGAGGAAGGCCTGCGCATTGCCCGAGCCATTATTGATCGACACGAAACACTGACTCGTTTTCTAGAGCTGTTCGACATTGATGAAGACACCATTTACCGCGATGTCGAGGGCATGGAACACCACGTTTCCAGAGCCACTTTGGAGGCAATTCGATCCGTCACCGATCACCTGCAGGAAAACCCTTCCACGTTAGCTGACATCAAGGGCTCCTAATCCCTTGCCATCGGGGGCAAGCAGGTGTATGGAGTCCCCGCGCGTACTACACTGCGAAAGGCAGACGACGCTCTCATTTTACCTATTTTTATCCTATCTGACATGATCAAGTGGACCTTGCAAAAAATCGTTGGCAATAAGAACCAACGCGAACTCAAGCGGATGCAACCCGTCATCGCAAAAATCAACGAGCTTGAGGAAGCCTACCAGCGCGAATCGGCAGACCAGCTCAAGGAGAAAGTGCTTGGTTGGCAAAAGCATCTGCACCGTTATCTGCCACTGAAAACAGCCACCATCCGCGAGCTCGAATCAATGGATGAGGCTGGCATGTCCGAAGTCGCCAAGGAAGTTGGCGCCCGGCTTGATTCGCTGCGTGAAGAATTTCCGAATCTCCCCGAGGTCAAACCCACCGTGGACTCGATCGAGGAAGCCAAAGCGGCTTTCCGTGAAGTCGAAGAACGCTACTTCACCTCCGCTCGTGCCAAGTACCTCGATCAGATCTTACCCGAGGCGTATGCAGCAGTGAAGAACGCCGCCCGCCGTCTCTGCGGACAAACCATCACCGTGTGCGACCAGCCGATTGATTGGGAAATGGTCCACTTCGACGTGCAGCTTGTTGGTGGCATTGGCCTGCACCGCGGCATGATCGCTGAGATGCAAACCGGTGAAGGTAAGACACTCGTCGCCACCCTGCCCGTATTCCTGAATGGCCTGACCGGCATGGGGGTTCACGTGGTCACCGTGAACGACTACCTCGCCCGACGCGACTCCGAGTGGATGGGCGCCGTGTTCCAATTTCTTGGACTGACCGTTGGCTGCATCCAAAGCCAACAACCATCGGAACTCCGCCGCGAGCAATACAATGCGGACATCACCTACGGCACCAATGCGGAATTCGGTTTCGATTACCTTCGCGACAACGGCATGTCCTCTTCCACAGATGAGCAAGTCCAGCGCGGCCATTACTTCGCCATTATCGATGAGGTTGACTCTATTCTCATCGATGAGGCCCGTACGCCGCTCATTATTTCCGGCCCATCCACTGTTTCCAACACCGAGCAATACGGACGTTACAAGCCGCTCATTGAACAACTCGTCAAACGCCAGAACCTTCTCTGCAATGAGCTTGCCGAGGAGGCCAAGGAGGCTCTCGAAAGAAATGACGAAATCGGCGCAGGCCGCGCCATGTTCAAAATCAAACTGGGCAACCCACGCAACCGCCAGCTAATGCGCTTCATGGAGGATCCCGATTCTCGACGTTTGGTCGAAAAAACCGAACTCTCGATGTATCAGGACGCTCAAAAACGTGACCTCTACGCCATCAAGGAGGAACTCTACTACACGATCGATGAGAAGGCACACGACGCCGACCTCATGGAAATGGGCCGCGAATTCCTCGCCCCAGATGATTCTGAAGCCTTTGTCCTTCCCGATCTCGGTGAGGCATACGCCGAAATTGATGCCGACCTCGAAATCAGCGATGATGACCGCGCCGAGAAAAAGAAGCAGCTCCAGTCTCGTCTTGATACCCAAGGTGAGAAAATGCACTCCATTTCCCAGCTACTGAAAGCCTATTGTCTCTACGAGAAAGACGTCGAATACGTCATCGCAGACAACAAAGTTGTCATCGTGGATGAAAACACCGGCCGCGAAATGCCAGGACGCCGATGGTCGGACGGACTGCACCAAGCTGTCGAGGCCAAGGAAGGCGTGCACGTCGAGGAAGAAACCCAGACCTACGCCACCATCACCATCCAGAACTACTTCCGCCTGTATGAAAAGCTCGCAGGCATGACCGGAACCGCAGAGACCGAAGCCGCGGAATTCCATGACATTTACAAGTTGGACGTGCTGCCAATCCCAACCAACGTTCCTAACATCCGTATCGATCACAACGACCAGGTGTTCAAAACACGCCGCGAAAAATACAATGCGGTGGTCAACAAAATCCAGGAAGCTCACGAGCGTGGCCAACCAGTCCTCGTCGGAACAGCCTCCGTGGAAGCATCCGAGCTGTTAGGAAAAATGCTCAAGCGCGCAAAAATACCGTGCAGCATCCTGAACGCCAAATACCACCGTCAGGAAGCCGAGATCATTCAGAACGCTGGCCAGAAAGGTGCCGTTACTGTGTCCACCAACATGGCTGGACGGGGAACCGACATCAAACTCGCACCAGGAGTTCCCGAAGCAGGCGGCCTTTTTGTCATCGGCACCGAGCGTTACGAATCCCGCCGTGTGGATCGTCAGCTCCGTGGTCGGTGCTCACGTCAGGGAGACCCCGGCATGTCCCAGTTCTTCAT
>JARFPV010000429.1 GCA_029288115.1 Akkermansiaceae bacterium
CTTGACCTCAACATGGAACTGCCAAACGGCAGCCCGTTTCCGGGTGACAAGTTCTCCACAAGCCGTGAGATGCTGCTGCAGAATGGCACCCTGAAACCGGAGGAAATCATCGATGTCTCGCAAACCGACCTTCATGTCCTCAAGCGCGTCCACGATGGACAGTATTTATCGAAAATCTACCACGGCGCGCTCGACCGGCGCGAACAAATCGAACTCGGACTCCCCGCGAACCAACGGTTATTCGCGCGCTGTGCCACTGAGGCCGAAGCAACCCGGCAGACATGCCACGCTGCCCTTGCAGAAGGTGTCGCCGTCTGCCTCGCCGGCGGCACCCACCATGCGTTTAAGGGTCGGGGTGAGAAATTCTGTGTTTTCAACGACGTCGCCATCGCGGTGCGTGACCTACAGGAAAAACAACCTGGCATCCGCATCATGATCGTCGATACCGATGCCGCCCAGGGCAACGGCACCAACAGCCTGCTCCGCGACGACCCACGCGTATTCACCTACTCAATCCACGTCGGCCAAGCCGGTACGCAGTCACATAAAGTAGACGGCAACATGGATGTGGAAACGGTACGCTACGTCGAGGGTGAAATGTATCTCAACCAGCTATTCAACACTCTGGCGAGCGCCTTGGATGTCTTCAGCCCGGATCTCGTCATCTGGGTGGCTGGTGCCGATAACCACTCAAACGACCTGTTAGGAAATATGATGCTCTCCGTCGCCGACATGCAACGCCGCGACAACGTCATCATCCGCGCGTTTGTCAAAAACCGCATCCCACTCGCCATCCTCTACGGCGGCGGCTACAACCGCCAGCCCGAGCTGACCGCGAAGCTACATCGTAATACCGTGGCGTCCGCGAAGAAAATCGCAACCGAGTTCGGCAAGGGATAAACGCCGGCAGCATCAAGGGTTCACTTCTTGATATCCTGCTCACGCACCGCGATGACCGGATCCTCGATATCGATGCTATACATCCCGAGAGGTTTTTTGTCCGCGTCGGTAATCAGCCAGACATGCCCGATGTAGGAGCGGGCACAAACGGCGGACTCCCCTGCCTTGAGCAATCCGCGCCACGCCCGGTGACTGCCATCCAGTTCGATCCAGAAAATACGCACAGGTTTTTTCGTCAGATTCCTGAAAGTAAGCCTCACCGAGCGCCCGGTTTTCGAGTAATACACTCTTTCCCCCAAATGCTTTGGATCCACCCACTTCAGCTCCCTGCGCAAGGCGGCAATATCCTCAAGCACACCCCGCACCCTCATCCTCCTCTCAGGATCAGGGTCATCACGAAATATCCGTAATTGTTCGGCAACCGATTCCCCCATTTCCTTAAGCTCCTTAGCTGCCTTCTGACGAACCGAATATTGCTCATCACCCAACTGCTGGACCAGTGCTTCGACATCTGATTTATCCGGAACCTCCGCAGCACTGAGCGTAGCACTGAAACCCGCCACGCAGCAGAAAAGAATCATGGCTAAGCTGTGAATGGTGGATGTCATTGACTTGAAAATGATGTAAAAAGGCTCTAAACCGATCAATTCGCATTCTATACCCGTTAGGTTGATATTTAAATCGATCTTTTAAAAACTGACCAGCAGCGTGCCCACGGGATAAGGTTCTATGCTGTCTAAATTTTCTGATAACATCACGCATGCCCTCTAGACTTCTCCACATCTCCACACGCGACTGATGCTGTAAGCATCAAGTTGGGCGTCACAGGAAAGGATGGGGTAATTGCGGATTTGGCATTCGGCGACGAGTAGTCGGTCGAATGGGTCGCGGTGATGGAATGGTAAATAGGCGGCTCTACGCATGGATTCCCAGTCGGGTTTGATGAGGTGGAACCCCATCGACTGCAGGAGTTCCGGCAGGTCATCCCGGTTTGCGTAATCGACCTGCAGTTTCCCCAGGGATGCCTTGATGGCAATTTCCCAGAGGCTGGCTAAAGAAATATAACTGCGTGAGGCAGGACTCTCGATCATTTGGGCCAGCTGTTCTGGCAGGCGGGGGCTGTCCTCCAGAAAAAACAGGAGGACATTGGTATCCAGTAAGTGGTCCTTATTTTTCATAGCGGCTATTGTCTTCCGCCACCATCGTGTGGTCGGGTTCTTCGAAAAAATCCTCAAAACCGGTCTCGGAGGCGTCAAAATCATCTGCCATGACGAACGACTCAGATTTCAGGCATCCCCGAACAGGTGTTTTCAGGGGAGTGGCCGGACAGAGTTCCGCCACGATCTTGCCATGCCGTGTGAGCAGGATTTTCTCGCCGCTGGCCTCGATCTCAGCAACCAGAGAGGATAGCTTGGTCTTGGCTTCATAGAGACCTATCGTTGTCATGTTGACATATATAGACCAGACTGGTCTGACCAGTCAAGAGGAAAGGCAAAGCCTGGCAGTTTTGAAACGGGCGGAAACTTCAAACTGAATACTTCATACTGTCTAAAAAAGGCAAATAACCACTCCCCGGTGACGGGGAGTGGGCCAACTTTAATATGAAATAAACGTCGGGTTACTTGTGGCGACGGAGGACTTGTCCGCCATAGCCGTTATTTACGGCGACGGAGGATGAGTGCGAGTCCACCGAGACCGAGAAGGGCGGTGGTGGTGGGCTCGGGGACGGCGCTGAAACGGATCTCGGACAACCCGACGTAGTTGGAGTCTCCATAGTTCGTCATGTCTGTGATCCTGATGTGGGTCACGCCGGTTTGCTGAGCAAAGTTTAGCGTCTGGACGGGAATTGGGTCGGCCGACGGAACAGCGAGAGTCAGCGCGATGG
>JARFPV010000516.1 GCA_029288115.1 Akkermansiaceae bacterium
CTGAAGAAAAAACAAAGCATCCTAGATCTCGTCCGCATCGATGGCAGCGGCATGAAACGTAGCCTCAGCAAAAACGACCAGGAAAAGCTCGACGAGTATTTCACCGGCATCAGACAAGTCGAAAAAGGCCTCGAGCGTCAGGCAAAATGGGCTGACATTCCCAAGCCCCAGGCACCTTTCTCAGCCCCGCCCGAGGGGATCACTGGAGAAAAAGCCATTCACCTGATGTATGACATGATCATCATCGCATTACAGACGGGCATGAGCAACGTGGTCACCTATCGGCAGCCGGTTTGCTCGTTACTCGCCGGCATGGGCATCAAACTCAAGGCACACTCACTCAGTCACTACGGGTTTTCCCAGCCTCGTATTCTCGCTTCACGCGAACGCGACAAGAAGTGTTCCGCTCTTTTTGCCCACTTTCTTGATCGACTCAAAGAGGCCAAGGATATCGATGGATCCAGATTATTCGATAACTGCATCGTGAGCTATGGATCAAATCTGCGCAGCGGCCACGAACTCAAAAATGTTCCAGCTATCGTCTCCGGCGGCGGCGCCAAAGACATCAAGCACGGCCGTCACATAGCCCTGCCCAAGCAAGATACACCACTCGCCAACTACTGGCTCACACTGATGCAACAGGCCGGCATCAAAACCGACAAATTCAGCCACAGCACGGGCAATCTCCCAGAGCTGGTTGCATAGGTAATTCCGATGAAATTATTCTATCTCATCGTTCTGGCCGTCACTGGCGCTATCATCATTGGCACGCGACCTAGCGTAGCCAAGCCAAACGATACGGCGGGACAAGTAGATCCACCCAAGAAACCGAGCAATTTAGTCACTCCACAACCAACCCATCTACCAAAACAAAAACTCCAGCCATTCCTCGATAAATACTGCGTCGAATGTCACGGCCCGGATGAGCAGGAAGCCGACGTGCGCTTTGATCAAGCCGTCTGGAGCATTACAAACAACGACACCGCCCAACGCTGGCAGGACGTGCTTGACCAACTCAACGGCGGTGACATGCCGCCCGTAGATGCGGATGAGTTTCCCGACGACAAGGAACTTGCCACCTTTCTTGACACCTTGACCGGATCAGTCAACGAAGCGCGCAAACGCCTTACCGATCATGGCGGGGAAATCACCATGCGGCGGCTTAACAAGCGGGAATACATCAACACCATTCAGGAACTCTTTGGCTTCGAGATCGATATCAACGATCTCCCCGACGATGGCGAGATTGTGACGTTTGACACCGTGGGCGCCGAACAATTTTTTACCTCGGCCCATTTCAACCGCTACCTCGAACTAGGGCGCAAAATTTCCACCCGAGCCCTCAACCTTAACACCCAGCCTTACCAAAAAAGTAAAAGGCACCGTGATCAGCCGGAGAGAAACGTCACCCAGAAAATGCGCGCCAAGCTGGCTAAACATGACCGCCAGAAGGCCATGATCGAATCAGGTAAAACCTGGCAACAAGCGGGCTTCAAGGATGAGGGGGAAAAGGAGATTCTTTTCCGCCAGTGGGACGCCCGCGTGGAGCTACCGCGCAACTACCTCAAGTATCCCAAGGTGGATTCCGGCATCTACATCAGTGATGTCGCCAAATGGGCCACGGTCGCAACCCACATCGACCACCGCGCCGAATACGTTCTAAGCATTCACGGCGGCATCGTCGGCAATCAGCCGGAAATCCGTAAAGTCGTCCGACTCTTCGACCACAATCGTATCCACGGCACACTCAAGATGTCGGGCACGCCCGACAAACCCGAAACAGTGTCCATCCGGTTACGGCCCAATACCAGTGACGGGCGACTTGTCGTGCGTGTCCGTGAAAACCCTGTCTCTTATACACATC
>JARFPV010000615.1 GCA_029288115.1 Akkermansiaceae bacterium
GGGCATCAAGGCGTCAGTGAATGCACGATCGACGGCGTAGAATATATGATCAAACACTACCGCCCGAAGTCATTCCTCGCCACGCTAAGGCTATGGCTGGGATGCTCGCGGGTGGACAAGTCGTTTCGATACTCCAACAAGCTCGACCAACACGGCATCACCACCGCGAAACATATTCTGGCTGTAAAACACCTCGCGCCTACTAACAGCCGGGCTTATCTAGTGATGCAAAAGGCACCTGGCACCGCCCTGTTTGAATTTATACAAACTGAAAACAACCTCACACTCAGCAAGGCAGCACAGGAGAACGTTGCCTCATTAATCACGAAAATGCACAAGCTGGGCATTGCCCATGGCGACCTCCACACACGCAACCTCATCATTGCGGAAGACGATACTGTGAGGCTAATTGATTTTGATAATGCCCGCAAATCTACCAATGGCATTCGCAAGGACCTCAAGCGCTTTCGAAATGCCGTGGCGGCCACATCATCGTATGAACCAGCCATCACGGAGACCATGAAACGACTCGGCCACCCACATTTGAACAACCAATCCACCTAACCCATGCACATTACCACAGGAAAGGAACAGCTACTCAAAGTTATCAGCCGCCAGATCGACAGTAACTTTATTTTGGATGAAAGCGAAAAACATATACTTTCAGAGAGTCTACCCGCCACGCTTGCACGCTGCGAAACGAACTTCTCCACCACTACCAATAAATATTACTCGGATACCAATGGCAATGCGCGATTCAACCCCTACCACTCCGGGCAATACACTGTATTTTTGTATTTCCTATCACGCGAGGTTGCGACCACGGGAGACACAACTCTTGCTGACAAAATTTACTATCTCAACCGGATGATGAACGGGTTGGATTTGTATTATGAGGTCATACTCCCCGATGTGTTTGCGCTTGATCACCCGCTTGGTAGCATCCTCGGAAGGGCGACGTATGGTAACCAGTTTGTATTTAACCAGAATTGCACCGTCGGAGGAAATCACGACATTTATCCGGAACTGGGAGACTATGTTACACTCTTCGCTAACGCTACTGTGATCGGCCAATGCCATATTGGCAACAATGTGTTTATCTCAGCAGGGGCTTACGTAAAGGACGAGGACATCCCTGACAACACACTGGTATTCGGACGCTCTCCCCACCTCGTCCTCAAACAAAAACCCGCCGAGTATTTCTTTCAAGAAAGTCCATTCAAAGCACACCATGACTGAATGCTACACCGATGGGGAATTGACATACACCCTACATTCCCTAGCCTTGTGCCCCATACAAATCCTCATTTTCAACCTGATAATCAGACCATGATCTCCTACTGCACCAAGTGCCTCTTACCCGATACCAAACCTGACCTGAGCTTCGATGAAGAAGGTGTTTGCAACGCCTGCACAAACTTCGCCAACAGAGAGGAAGTAAACTGGGAAAAACGCCGGGAAGAACTCGACACCATTCTCGCCCGCTATCGCAAAACCGACGAATCCTACTGGGACTGTGTGGTGCCCGTGAGCGGAGGTAAAGACAGCACCTTTCAGGTCATTAAGATGCTTGAGTTAGGAATGAACCCACTCTGCGTGACTGCGACTACCTGTGATCTCTCCGATGTGGGCCGGGAAAATATTGAGAACATCAAACGTCTGGGGGTCGACCTAATGGAGTTCTCACCAAACCCAAACGTGCGAGCGAAGTTAAACCGAATCGGCATCACCCAAGTGGGAGACATTGCGTGGCCTGAGCACGTAGGAATATTTACCATTCCTGTGCGCGCCGCGTGCCAGTATAAAATCCCACTAATCGTTTGGGGTGAAAATTCACAGCACGAATACGGGGGACCCGCCGCTGCAGTGGAAAGCAACACACTTGATCGTCGATGGCTGGAAGAGTTTGGCGGACTGTTAGGCATGCGCGTCAGTGACCTGGTCGGTCAAGAAGGCATTAAGAAAAAGGACCTTCTTCCCTACGTATACCCGACTGATGAGGAACTTTCATCAGCGGGTATTACCGGCTTATTCCTGGGTCACTACATCCCGTGGGATGGCTACTCAAATGCTCTTCTGGCACAAGCCTATGGATTTAAGACCCTGACACACACTGCGGAGGGCTCGATTGTCAATTACGAGAACTTGGATAACCACCAGCATGGTATTCATGATTACTTTAAATTCCTCAAGTTTGGCTTCGCCCGCGCAACTGACATCGCCTCGCTACACATTCGCCGTGGCCGAATCACCCGCGAACAGGGGCTCGATCTAGTCAAAAGGCACGATGGCAAATTCCCGCTCAGCTACATGGAAAAACCCCTCGAGGACATCCTTGATAAAATCGACATGACCGTAGAGGAATTTACCCGCATCTGTGACAAGTTTACCAATAAGAAAATCTTTGAAAAAGATGCACGTGGCCAGCTGATCAAAGATCGCAAAGGCAACCTCACCAAAGTTAACTACGACAACCCCTGATTAATCGCCATGAGTGTGATGATCATCGACTATGGCATGGGGAATCTGAACTCCGTGCAACGCGCACTTGAGGAAGTGGGAGCTGCAGTTTTCATATCCGACTCCCCTGCCGACATCAAGGAATCGAGCGCCCTCTTACTCCCTGGCGTAGGCGCTTTTCCCGAAGGTATGGACAACCTCCAGTCATCGGGCATGGTGGAAGCCATTCGTTCCGCAGCACTGGAAGACCGCATCCCCATGCTCGGCATTTGTCTGGGCATGCAACTTCTTGCCGATATTGGCGACGAAGGCATCGAGACCAAAGGCCTCGGGCTGATACCGGGTCGGGTAACCAGGATCAAACCCAACGCTGACGAAAAACTTCCACACATCGGCTGGAACGAGGTTCATCCAACGTCTCCTCACCCGATGTTCGATGGGATCAACCCCGGAACTGATTTCTATTTCGTCCACAGCTATCACTACGAACAATGCGAAAGTGATACGGCTGCCATCACGTCATTTGCCGGGGGTATCACCTCCGCCGTTGCCAGAGACAACATCTGGGGCGTTCAGTTCCATCCAGAAAAGAGCTCAAAGCCTGGGCTTAAACTACTGGAAAATTTCATATCCCTCTCCTACTAACAACAATGCTTGAAGGACTCAAAGTAGCTGCCGTTGTCGAAGCACGAATGACATCCTCCCGATTACCCGGGAAAGTAATCATGCCCGCAGCTGGCAAGCCTCTACTACAGATCCTCATCGAGCGCCTGCAGCGAGTCGACCGAATCGACCAGATTATTGTTGCTACAACGGTCAATGACACTGACCAACCCATCGTTGATCTTGTCAATCAGATGGATGGTATCGAGATTCATCGCGGCAGTGAGAATGATGTGCTCGACCGAGTGTGCTCAGCACTCAGAAAATTCGATGTCGATATCTGCGTGGAGATCACTGGTGACTGTCCACTCGTTGACCCAGATCTTGTAAATGAGGCTCTGACTGCCTTTGAAAGCCATCAGCCAGACACAGTTTACGTGAGCAACTCATGGCCTCATGAGGCAGTACCCGCTGGACTTGATATTCAGGTTTTCAAATCAGCGGCCCTTTATCAGCTCGACAGCGAAACGAATGATCCAGAGGATCGGGAGCATGTTTCCTATGGATTTTATCGTCCTGAAAGCAACAATCGCTGGAAACCTGTCTTCATCACCCACCCCACTGCAGCTGAAGGCATCGGGCTTATCGTCACCCTTGACTACGAGGAAGACTACCGACTCATTCGAGCTATCCACGAAGCTCTCTCGCCTGCAAACTATGGCGTGACTGAGATCATTGAATGGATTGCACATAATCCGAAACTCCATCAGGCATGTATTGATGTCAGGCAAACTGCTTCAGCATGAACAAAACCCTAACAACTGGAATCATCGGAGCCGGGCGTATTGCCTCTGGCTTCGGGACTCCTGAAGATGACCTTCCGCTGAGCCTCGCCCACGCGATAACTCTTGCTGGCGAACTCCAGTTAGGTGGTTTTTTTGACATCTCGGAGGAGTCGGCCCAAGAAGCGGAAAAAAAATGGTCATGCCCGGCATCTCCGCGCGATCGTGACTGCTGGTTGGCTGAGCCGTGGGACGTGATCTGCGTCGCCACACCTGATGAACAGCACGCGGATGACCTCCATGACATTCTTTCGTCACCAAGACCACCACGTGCCGTGCTGATCGAGAAACCTTTATGCACAGATCCTGACAAAGCGGAACAACTATTAAAACGCGCGAAAAACATGGGAGTAGCTGTGCAGGTGAATTACCCACGTCGTTGGCAGCCTGACTTACTCAAGCTCACACAGCGAATCCAATCTGGTGAATTCGGCAAACTGCTGAGATACAGTATTTGCTGCTCAGGCGGATTGCTTCATAATGGCAGTCACGCCGTTGACCTCCTTGCCAGCTGGCTTCCCAATGATTTCCTGACAGATTATACGTACAATGACGCCGGCATGCTCGCTGGAGCCAATGGCGACTCGGTGGAAATTATCATGAGGGATTCTGTGCAGCATGATTGCTACCTTTGGGAAGT
>JARFPV010000635.1 GCA_029288115.1 Akkermansiaceae bacterium
GGTGAAGAGTCTGCTCGGAGGATAACTAGATGGCAAAATCATGAAAGACACCGACGAAATTATCATCAAGGGCCTGAGTGTCTCGTGCCACATCGGTGTGCCAGAGGAAGAACGCGCCCAGCCTCAGGAGTTGATACTGCACGTCACCCTGTCCCCATTTTCAGACCCTGAGCCTCTGGAAGACAATATTGCCCTCACGATCGATTATCATGCCGTGGCACTGCACGTCGAGCAGGTCGCTACTGAAAAACCACGCAAGCTCATCGAAACTCTCGCCGAAGATGTGGCGTCCTCCGTCCTCACAAACTTCCCTGTCAGCCGGGTGAGCATCGAGATCGAAAAATTTATCCTGCCGAACACGCGCAGTGTGGGAGTGCGGATCACACGCACCGCCTGAGTGCTTTCGATGACGGGAATTTGAACATTTCCCGCGTCCATGTGTCTGCATACGCAGAACACACTGCTTACACAATCCTTGGGGATGTGGCTTTGACACCCACCGCATCATGCGTCATGCTGATAGCACCCTTACACGGAATCACCCCAGCCACGCATGGCACAAAGAGATAGAAAATCCATCGATCCCGACGCGGAACTTGTTAAACGCGCCCAGGACGGAGACACCCGCGCTTTTGATGAGCTGGTGGTCAAATACAGCCGTAAACTCTATGGCATGGTCTATAACATGACCTCCAACAAAGAGGACACCCACGACCTGCTTCAAGACATCTTCGCCAAGGCCTACCGCTCATTACGCCGGTTTCGGGGGAAATCCACCTTCTACACCTGGATTTACTCGATTTCGGTCAATATGACCCTGAATTTCCTTAAAAAACGGAAACGGCGCTCAGGATACAGCTTTGATGACATCGATTCCGGTATCCAGAACGATCCTGCGTTCATCGATCAGGCACACCACGCCAATCCACGCCGACAATCCAATATCCACGAACTTCAAAAAAAATTGAACGAAGCGATGCAGGAGCTGTCAGAAGACCATAGATCGGTCGTGGCAATGTTCGATATCCAGGGCATGCCTCACGCCGAAATCAGCCAAATTCTCGGGGTTTCTGAAGGAACCGTAAGATCTCGGCTCTACTACGCACATAAACAGCTCCAAGGATATCTAGAGGAATTCATTGCCCCCACAGACACCCCCGACAACTACTCCGAACAATAATTCAGACCAATTATACCAATGGTTTCAGGCCTGCGCAATACAGGTAGTAAAATATTCTTGCTTTCTTAACTAATTTTTTTAAAATAACTCCGAATTCCCCAACTTAGCCCACCATGTACGACGAAAATTTCAGCGAAGTCCAGAAGCTCATTGCTCTTAAACGACATGAGCAACCTGACGATGCCTATTTTGAGGAATTCCTTGATGAGTTCCATCGCCGTCAACGCCAAGAGCTGCTGCAGCGTTCGTCCTTCAGCCTGTTCCGGGAGCGTGTAAGCACTTGGTTCTCTGAAACCAACAAGTGGAACTTTGTCTGGGGAGGTGGCCTTGCTTATGCAGTGCTGCTGCTCGCCTTTGTGCTCTGGCCCAAGGGAACTGAGCAGAATCCAGCGGAAATTCCAAACACACCGATCGAACACGTCAAGCCTGCTGACCCAGCTGGCCAGACCGAGGGTGACATGCTGACTCCGGATAAGAAAAAGCAGCCCGTACATGAGGCATACTAGGCTTTTCTGATTAGAGCTAGTTAGGCTTTCCTGCGGATAGATCCGTCTGCTAATTCTCTTGCGGCATCATGCACTCTTGGCGAGAATGCTCGTGTGAGGCACTATTCAATCATTATGAACCCATTGTATCCGTTGGTTAAGAGACTCCTAATTGCGGCTGTTCTCATGCCGGTCATCGCCTCCGGTCTTTCTGCACAGATGATTCATTTCGCGGCGCTCCCGGGTAAAGGGGGCAAAGCAACCATTTCTGCCTGCGTTCTTGTCGATGACCAAGGCACTCTTGCGAGCGTGGTCGAGCTCCAGTCGGATCCCGCCAAGGCAACACTTCATGTGGGTGACAAAAAAATCCCGCTAACGTTTGTAGCCAATAACATGGAGAGCCGTGTTGCGATTTACCGCCTCCCGGATGACGCCAAGGATGCTGTTAAGGGGGCCGCTACACTGGGTTCGTCACTCAATCTGAAATCTTCCCAGGCCGTTTATACCTCGGCAACGGAGCGCAAGACGGAATCGAGTGTCGTCAGCCGCGTAAACCGTTTTCAGGGAAAGGTGTTGCCGCTTGCTGTGCTTCGCGTTAATCATCCCGGTAAAGCACCGGCCTCAGGAAGTGGTATCTATGACGTAAACGGCAAGCTGGTCGGGATTGTCCGCCAAGCCGTTTATAACAATCCTAACAGCAGTTATTGTCTGCCTGCCGAAGTTATCACTCGCGTCATTGCCGACCACAAACGTAACGGTCGAGTCAGTCGTTGCTGGATCGGCATCATCATGGATGAGTTGGTTTCCCCGCCGATCGTGGAAAGTGTGCGTCCGGAATCTCCGGCGAAAAAGGCGGGCCTACAGAGTGGTGATGTCATCCTGAGTATAGGTAACCAAACTGTGAAAGAATACGCCGAGGTGGTGGATGGCTTCTTTTACCTGATTGCCGGCGAAGCTAAAAAATTTCGTGTCCTTCGCGGCACTAAGGTGATGGAGTT
>JARFPV010000679.1 GCA_029288115.1 Akkermansiaceae bacterium
GGATCTTACGAGCACGGAAGACGGAGAGCTTATCCTCATCGGAAAGTTCGTCCATACCGAGAATCGCGATGATGTCCTGACGGTCCTTGTAGCGCTGAAGCACGAGCTGAACGCCACGGGCAACGCGGTAGTGTTCCTCGCCAACAACCTCGGGAGCGAGTGCCTTGGAGTTGGATGCCAGTGGATCCACAGCGGGGAAGAGCGCCTGCTCAGCGAGTGAACGCTCGAGCACCACAGTCGCATCAAGGTGAGCGAAGGTGTTCGCCGGTGCGGGGTCGGTGAGGTCATCCGCAGGCACGTAAACGGCCTGAATGGAAGTAATTGATCCCTTGGTGGTGGAAGTGATTCGCTCCTGCAGGCCTGCCATTTCCTCGGAGAGAGTTGGCTGGTAACCCACAGCGGAAGGTGTGCGGCCAAGAAGTGCGGACACCTCGGAACCTGCCTGGGAGAAACGGAAGACGTTATCCACGAAGAGCAGCACGTCCTGGTTATCTTCATCACGGAAGTGCTCAGCCATGGAGAGAGCGGAGAGGGCGACACGGAGACGTGCACCCGGAGGCTCGTTCATCTGGCCGTAGCAAAGCGCTACTTTGGAGCCGTCCTTGAGAACTGGGTTACCTTTGTCATCGAGCTTGGGATGACCATTTTCATCTTGCTCAACGGCGATAACGCCGGACTCGATCATTTCCCAGTAAAGGTCGTTACCCTCACGGGTCCGCTCACCCACACCAGCAAAGACGGAGTAACCACCGTGCGCCTTTGCGATGTTGTTGATGAGTTCCATGATAACCACGGTCTTACCCACACCAGCACCACCGAACATACCACCTTTACCACCTTTAAGAAGTGGGCAGATGAGGTCGATGACTTTAATTCCTGTAACAAGGATCTCGGTGTTAGCAGACTGCTCGGTCAGGGCCGGAGCGGGGCGGTGAATCGGAGCGCGCTGGTCCGGTGATGGAAGCGGCTTGTTCTCATCGGCAAGGTCACCTGTGACGTTGAAAATACGACCAAGAACCTGATCACCAACGGGCACAGAAATAGGAGCTCCTGTATCGGTGAGTGCCATACCACGCTTGAGACCGTCTGTGGTGCTCATTGCCACGGCACGCACCCAGCCGTCACCGAGGTGCTGCTGGACTTCGAGAACGAGTTTGGTTTCGACACCAAATAGATCGTAGGTGAGCTCGAGGGCGTTGTAGATATCGGGAAGCTTGTCAGCTTTGGAGAAGTCGGCATCGATAACGGCGCCGATGATCTGGACGATGGTTCCTTGGTTGGACATAGGTCGGAATGGTGGTTGGTTTGAGAATTTTTTTAGACAGGATTAACAGAATTTTTCAGAATTTTGCTTGGGATGTGTGTTCCTTGGGTTGCCGACAGCTTACAAAGCTGTCCTACCTTTTTTTACTCCATTGCCTTCATGGCGGTGGTGATTTCGAGGAGTTCTGCGGTAATGGCAGCCTGGCGGAGCTTGTTGTACTCCAGAGTGAGATCCTTGATCATGCCGTTGGCATTATCCGTGGCAGACTTCATGGCGACCATTCGAGCAGAGTGCTCGGATGCGCGTGCCTCGACGAGCATCTGGTAAACCTGGAAATTGATGTAGAGCGGAAGCAGCTTATCGAGCACGCCCTCGGCATTGGGCTCAAACATGTAATCGCGTGAGAGGGCGGCATTTTTATCCGTCTCGTGCACAGCGTCGGCACCGACACCCTCGTAGGCACGTCTTTCGGCCAAGGTATCAGACTCGATAGGAAGAAGCTGACTAACCCAAGGTTCCTGGGTAAGGGTGGAGACGAAATTGTTGAATGCAACGGTGATACGATCGTAGTCGCCCGCGAGAAACTTCTCGGTCACGAACTTGGCGATCGGCTTGGCATCGTTAAACGGAACAGGGTCCCCGATATGCCAGTCGGCGATAAGGTTTCCACCCGCCTTGGCGATTTGCTGGCGCAGTTTCTTACCGACGGTGATGTAATCGGCATCCTCGCTCGCAGTAGCGCGGACTTTTTTCAGCAGGTTGGTGTTCAAGCCGCCGCAGAGTCCCTTGTCGGTTGAGATCACGAGCATCAGCTCTTTTCCACCCTCGCGTTTTTCTAACAACGGGTGAGCATCCTCATCGGCATTCTCCTTGAGGTTGGTCAGAACGTTGTTCAATGAATCGGCATACTCACGGCCTGCGACTGCCTGGTCCTGTGCCTTCTTCATCTTGGCCGCAGCGACAAGTTCCATCGCCTTGGTGATTTGAGCGGTGTTTTTGACCGACTTAATACGCCGGCGGATGTCTCTGAGGTTGGCCATGGTTCAGGAGTCAGGTGTCAGGAATCGGGAGTCAGGGGGGAGGAATTACTTCCAGGATGCTTTGAAGTCCTCGACGGCGGTCTTGAGCGACGCATTGAGGTCATCGCTAAGTGCTTTCTCATCGGCGATTGCCTGCAGGACCTCTGCCTTGCGCTCCTCGAAGTAGGTCTCGAGGGCTGCCTGACATTCCTGAACGCGCTCGACTTCCACGTCATCGAAGTATCCGTTCTGCATCGACCAGAGAACGGCCACCTCCATTGCCATGGACTTGGGTGCGTATTGGTTCTGCTTGAAGAGCTCGACGATGCGGGCACCGCGGTCGAGCTTCTGCTTGGTTCCTTCGTCGAGATCGGATCCGAACTGGGCGAACGCCTGAAGTTCGCGGAACTGAGCGAGGTCCAGCTTGGTTGTTCCAGCCACTTTCTTGATTGCCTTGGTCTGGGCTGCGGATCCCACACGGGAAACGGAGAGACCCACGGAGATCGCAGGGCGGATACCCTGGTAGAAGAGGTCGGTTTCGAGGAAAATCTGACCGTCAGTAATGGAGATCACGTTGGTCGGGATGTATGCGGAAACGTCACCCGCCTGAGTCTCGATGATCGGCAATGCGGTGATGGAACCACCACCTTCGGCGTCGGAGAGACGTGCGGAACGCTCGAGCAGACGGGAGTGAAGGTAGAAAACGTCACCGGGGTAGGCTTCACGTCCGGATGGGCGGCGAAGAATCAGGGAAACCTGACGGTAGGCAACAGCCTGTTTGGAAAGGTCATCATAAACGATAAGCACGTCCTCACCCTGGTCCATGAGGTATTCTGCCATGGCACAACCTGCGTATGGCGCGAGGAACTGGCTGGCAGCGGAGTCGGATGCAGAGGCAACCACCACGATGGTGTTTTCCATGGCACCGGCTTCCTCGAGAGTTTTTACTGTCCGGGTTACGTTTGAGAGTTTCTGACCGATGGCGACGTAAACGCAGCGCACGGGCTTGTGATCCTTCATACGGCCTTCGGCAGCCTCACGGTTCTGGTTGGCCTGGGAGATGATGGTGTCCACCGCGATGGTGGTTTTTCCAGTCGAGCGGTCACCAATGATAAGCTCACGCTGACCACGACCGATTGGGATCATGGCGTCGATGGATGCGATACCTGTCTGCAGCGGCACGGAAACGGACTTCCGCTTAATGATGCCGGGTGCGATTTTTTCAACCGGGTATTGAGCGGAGGCTTCGATGTCACCTTTGCCGTCGACTGGACGACCGAGGGTATCGACAACACGACCGAGGAGTGCGTTTCCTACGGGCACGGAAAGAAGTTTTCCTGTGGTGCTGCACTCGTCGCCTTCTTTGATGTGGAGACCGTCGCCGAGGAACACGACACCGACTTCACCTTCCTCAAGGTTCATCGCCACACCGGTCACACCGCAGTCGAACTCGATGGTCTCGTTGAGCATCACGTCACTGAGGCCTTCGACCTTGGCGACACCGTCACCAGTTTCGCGGACCTTGCCGACGTTGCTTTGTTGAACGCCTGCTGTGGCGTTGGCGATTTGTTGTTCCAGTTCCTGAAGAATGCTGCTCATGGCGTTACCGGT
>JARFPV010000004.1 GCA_029288115.1 Akkermansiaceae bacterium
ATGTGTATAAGAGACAGCATCCACGGCCCTGGAGGGCAATACGATCACGGCTGGCGACACTCTGTTTGTGCTGACTGAGGGGATGACGATCCAGGGGAAAAGCCTGCGGGAGCATCAGGAACTCCATGGACATGCCCAGGCCCTTGGGTTAATGTCTGCTTGGGTTGGTGGGAGTCATCCGGTGCGCATTGAATCTTTGCATAATCTTCATCGTGCCGTGCAAACAGGTGCAGTTGTCGATGTTTTAGCTCCTGTGGGAAAATGGAAAGTGGAGCAAAATGGCACGATGGCGATGACCTCTGAAGGCAAAGCCGTGTGGCATGAGTATGCCCGGGCATCTCACGTTCCGAGACTGATTGACCAATACCTGACCTTGTTTGCAGAGATTCTAAGACACCGCCTGATGAAGCGGGTAAATAAAGGAGAGTTTGCGAAAGATGACTCCGAAGGGAAGAGATTTTTGATAGATGCATACACGGACTTACATCTGGGTTTTACCGGTATCCACCCCTACGCGGATGGTAATGGTCGTTTGGCTCGATTGTTAGCAAACATCCCTGTTCTGAGGGCAGGTTTTCCACCGATTCTGATCTCAGTAAAACGAAGGAGGGATTATTTCATGATGATGGGCGACTATTCTCTTAATCTAGGTCAGCCGAAACCAGGACATGATCTGGTATGCCATGGTCAGCAACGTGATGCTTTACGCGATTTTTTTGCTGAAGAGTGGAATTTATCTCTAACCACTGTGGCGGAATTTCACACTCGCCAACAACGCCGTAATGTTGAAGGTGGGTGAATTCTGAATTATCCAAGATCCTCCACATTCGCATAAAGCGCGCGGATATTGAGTAGAGCTTTTTCTAATAATTGAGCTTCCTCGCTGGTAAGATTTCCTTTGGTTTTGATGGCGAGCATTTCCAATGAGTCGAGCACGGTGGCGGCGGCTTTCAGGTTGACGCTTTTTTCGCCCGTCGCCGGGTTGGGCAGTTGTCCGAGGAATAGCCCGGCATTCTGTGCCTGAAGGTAAACAAAGTCGTTAAAACGCGTATCTGGTTTTGGTGAATCACTCATGTTTAGGAATTTGGATTTAGATATTCGGGTTTCCTGCTAGGGCATTACCGTAACAATCACAGGCTTTTTGCCAAAGTATTTCTGCGCGGCAGTCTTGATGTCATCGGCAGTCAGCTCACGGATGGCGTCGGGTGTCTGCATGTGATGGTCTGCAGAAAATCCTAGCAGCACGTCAATCGCACTGAGGCGAGCCAGCGATCCGATTTTCTGGTTCGCAAGGGCATGTGACGCCAGCCAGGTTGTCTTGACGTTTTCCAGTGTGTTCTCAGGGATGCCATGTTCCGCAATTCTATTGATTTCATCCAATAGAACAGCGCGTGCAGTATCTAACTGATCAGGTGACGTGCCCATGTAGAAGGCAAACATGCCAGTGTTGATGCCGTGGAACTGGGTGGCTGAAACGTAGTAAGCCAGCCCAAGCTCCTCGCGGATTTTGGTGAACAGTGGACCGGCCATGTCTGTGCAGTAGTCGTGGATCAACTCAAGTGCGTGATTGTCATCGTCATGCGCACTGGCTCCATGGAAGCCAACAGTGAGAATAGCCTGCTGCTTGTCGAGCTGCTCGTGAATCTCTACAGGGTCAGGCGTATCGATCGCAGAAGCGGACATGCGTTCTCCTGCTTCCATGCTGCCAAAATACTTCTCTACATCATCAGCAACGGTTTCCGGGTCGATGTCACCAAAGATAGCGAGCACCGAGTTCTTTGCCGTGAAATACATCTGATGATATGCTGCGAGCGACTCAGTTGTAAGTGCATTCAATGATTCTTCAGTGCCTGCGCTGTTCAGACCATAACCATTTTCACCAAAGAGAGCTGGCCGCATTCGGCGGAACGCAACCGACAGCGGATCCTGTGCCTGTTCACGTAAGCCGGCGATCATTGCTTCGCGTTCGCGGTCGAGCGCCTCCGTAGGTAGGGACGGATTCTGAATCACATCAGCAAGAATTTCTAAGACAGCAGGCAAGTCATCGCGCAAGCACGATGCCGAAGTCAGAGTGGTGTTGTTTCCACAACTGATTCCGAACGATGCGCCGAGCGAGTCCATAGCATCGGCAATATTTTCACCTGTCCGTGTGTCCGTGCCTTTCGGCATGAGTTTGGCAAGGAGGGAGTTGATGCCGGAGTTCTCTGTGGTTTCAGAAAGCAGCCCGGCCAGTGTTGCCATGGTGATGGAAACAGTAGGCAGTCGGTCGTCGCGCATGGTCACCAGAGTCAGGCCGTTGCCTAGTTCTCGTGTATGCAGCTCGCCACGTTTTGATGTGGTCTGGCAGGATGCTGAACTTGCTATTTGTTCTTCGGGATCAAGTGATGTGATAGTGAGGGTGTCTGGAATCAGATATGTTTCAGCGCAACGGCGAAGGTCTCCCACCGTGACGCGGTCGATAACTGTCAGGTAATCACGGGTGAAATTCAGGTTACGTGCCTCGTGCCAGTTTGATGCCAGGTCTGATGCCCGACCAGATGCCGTTGCAAGTGTGCGGATCTGGCTGACCAAGGTCATGCGTTTTGCCTTCGCCAGTTCATCCTCCATTTCTGCCTGCGAGAGCTGCTTGATTTCTTTAAGTATTTTTTCCTGAAGCTCAGCTGAATTATTCGTATCAACGATGGCGGACACGGCAAACAGTCCAGGAAGTCGCGGCGCTGTCATGCACCAGGCACCGATGTGGTGGCAAAGCCCGGTATTCTCACGGATGTTGCGGTAGAGTTTACTTGATCGCCCCGTGCCAAGAATCATTGCAAGTATATCAAGGGCGGGGGAGTCAGGGTGTTCAAGTTCGGGCACCTGCCATGCCATCGTCAGTTTGGACGTGGGGATAGCAAATGTCTCACTCCTGACACGTCCCCCCATCTGTCGTGGTTCAGGAGTCACGTGAGCAGGGCGAGTGAATGTTCTTGGGATGTCTGCTGTTGTTTTTGTTAGGAAGGCAAGGAGTTCCTTAGCGTCAAAATCGCCCGAGATGCACAGGAAGGTATTCTCCGTTGTATATCGGTCGCGATGATACTCCACCATATCCTCGTGAGTGAGTTGATTGAAGAGATCCATGTGGCCAATTACGGGTTGGCTGCGAGGATCAATACTATAAGCTGTCGAGTAGAGTAGCCTGCCATTGCGGTCATCGGGATCGTCCAGACCCATATCAATTTCCCGCCTGATTACATCCTTTTCTTTTTCAAATTCATCAACCGGGAATGATGGTTTGAAAACCATTTCTGTTAACACACTGAGAAATGTTTCCGCGCTCTCTGCAGGGCCGTCAATATAGTAGACGGTTCTATCAAATGTGGTGTAGGCATTCCATTCGCCGCCAGCTGCCTGAACCGTATTTGAAATTTCCGTGCCGCCGTAACTTTCCGTGCCCTTGAACACCATGTGTTCTAACAAATGGGATATGCCGGCGCCGAGATATCGTTCTTCATGAATGCTGCCAGTCTCTACCCATGCCTGGGTGCTGATGACCGGTGCTTGAGGATCGGGGTCGAGTATCACGGTGAGTCCGTTGTCCAGAGTGTGCACGCTGGCTCGGGTAGCGGGAAATTCCATGCGCGGAATCTGGTGCTTCTTGGCCTCTTGCGCAAGAGCGGATTGCAGATCTGTCAACTAACATTTGTAAATATAGTTTCACCAAAATGGCAAATACGTGTTGCGCGTAATGGTATGCCTGATTAGGTTTTCCGTGCTGCTGTGTGCGCCCGCTAATGGATGCATGCCCGGACCGATAGACTATTACTGGGGGCGGCCCCTGTGGACTGATGTCATGCCTTTTCAGGAAGACAGATGATTGCAGGATGTCCCCAACCTGTTGAGCAAACGGAAACGTGGCTCTCGCGCCAAGGACGGCACAGCGGCATTTTTTTAGTTCTATAATAAGTTATTATAGCAGATATCATTTTGTTTTTGGTATGGGGGTATCGTAATAATTGAAGAGATGATATGGGGGGTTATAATATCTTTTTTCTTGTAAATTGTTGATTTGCAATGGAATGATGCTCCTTGTCATGCCTAAGAAAGCCAAGAAAAAGACCACTTCTTTGAAGAAGTCAGTCAACAAGAAGCCAGCAACTTCAAGAAAAGCAAAGTCCAAGGGACGTGGAAAGCGTTACACGCCTGCACAGAAAGCCAAGATACTTGCTTATGTAAATGAGGTGAATTCCAAGAAAGGACGCGGAGGAGCGGCTGCTGCATCACGCAAATTTGGAATAAGCCAAATCACCATTGGTCAGTGGATCAAGAAGAGCGGCATGCCAGCTATTACGAAGAAAAAAACCACAGCCAAGCGCGGGCCCAAGCCGGGTGCGAAACGTGGAGCTAATTCAGGTGGTGCTGGTTTCGCGGCAAAGCTTCGTCGCCTTGCAGATGTGCATGATTTAATTGCCAAGAAGAAGTCCGAGCTTGCATCCCTTGAAAAAGAGTATGCCAAGCTTAAGAATAGCCTCTAAGTTCATTCCAAATTTACCAACCGGTATCCGCCTCCCGGTGGGTGCCGGTTTTTTTTGGCGGAAAAAACAATGTCCTAATCGTTGATTCTATGAACAATCATCGCGTGGCCGAAACATCACCATCACCCAGGCAGGAGGAAACGCTCAGTCTAGTGCTGAACGAGCAACCGTTCGTTCTGGCTGGCGGTGACTCCTTACCTTGTGTGGAAGTGGTTTATCAAACATGGGGGACATTAAATGAAGAGAAGTCAAACGCCATCCTTCTTACCCATGCCCTTTCTGGCTCCCATCACGCTTGTGGCTATAATTCTTCTATTCCACAAGCTGGTGAACTTTGGAGGGAGGAACTTCATCAAGGTTGGTGGGAAGATTTTATCGGGCCGGGCAAGGCGTTGGACACTGATCAATATTTTGTCATCAGCGCCAACTACCTCGGTGGCTGCTATGGCACAACAGGACCACGCAGTATCAATCCTGAAACAGAAAAACCTTACGGTGCAGAATTTCCCCAACTGGCTGTCAGGGATCAGGTGAAAATGCAGGTCGCTTTGTTAGATGCTCTGGGTATCGGTCAACTGCATGCTTCCATCGGTCCATCTGTGGGAGGTCTAGTCACTTTGTCACTTGCCACGCTTCACCCTGAGCGCGTTAAAACAGTGATTCCTATCGCCAGTGGTATGAAGACGACTGTGCTGAATCGGCTGATACTTTTCGAGCAGATCCTAGCGATTGAAAATGACCCCTATTTTAACGGTGGTAATTATTATGACGGTTCGCATCCGGATTACGGCTTGGCTCTTGCACGTATGATCTCTCACAAGACCTTCGTGCACCTTGATGCCATTGAGCGGCGTGCACGTCAGGAGGTGCGTCAGGATGATGAGGCGCTCGCATGGTACCGTGTGCAGGATACATTCCAGAGCTACATGCTCCATCAGGGGAAGAAATTTGTGAAACGGTTCGATGCCAACACCTACCTGCGTATCATCGATATGTGGTCGCGTTATGACGCGTGCAAGGAAGCAGGCGTTGAGACGCCCAAAGAGCTATTCCGCCCCTGCAGCGAACACGGGCAGAAATTTCTCGTCTTCAGTATTGATTCCGATTTCTGTTTTTATCCCGAGGAACAGGCAGATATTGTTCATGGACTCGAGAATGCTGGAGTGGATACGATGCACATTACCGTGCACTCGGATAAAGGCCATGACTCGTTCTTGCTCGAGCCGGCGCTATACACGCCACACATCGCCTACGCGTTGTCGTCCTGAAAAAAGGGTGGAACCGCGGCCCTTTTTGCTTCATTCTGTGTTTCGTGAAGGGAAAATGCATCATCGGATTTATCTGGCTGGCTATGCTGTTTTCCAATGCGTTGGCTCAGAACGACAACAACGCAAAGCTAAACCGTGCTTTCAAGGATCGTGCGCTGGCGGCGATGAAGCACAGTGACCCGAAAAAACGCAAGTCGGCTTATCGCACATTCCAGCATCTCGGGAAAAGTGTGCTCAAAGATTATGCTGTGTTATTGCGCGAAGTGCAGCGGTATCATCAGGCGTCCATGCGCAATACCATGCGTGTCCGGGGAAACCCCTACATTGAATTGAACTTGGCCAGTGATACCCTGAAATCAGAGCGCGAACGCGTCATGGGGCTGATCCACACCGATTGGAAAAAGGATCCGGGGAAAATCCGTACGCTGGAAAACGAGATGGAGGGGCTGACTCGCCACTACAAAAAAGTGCTCAAGCTCGCACGTGAGAACAGTGAGGCAATTGACGAAAAAATGCTGACCGCGTTGACCGCACTGAAAGAGATCCAATGGGAACTTGTGAGCATAGAACGTCTCGATGAAAGCGCCAATACATCGGAACTACCTGATCAGGATGAGATAGGGGATCTTGTAGAGCAGGACATTTTCGAAGTGGAAGACTGGCATGCGCTACAAAAGTTAAAAAAGGGTGTGCTCGAAGTGGCAAAGCAACTGGATGAGGCAAATAAACATAACGCAGGCAGCAAGTGGGCAAATGCTTCCCAGAAAAACTTCTCCGATCACCTGAACGATCAACGAGCCGTGATTGGTCTGCACCCTCTTTTGTTGGAGGAACGGCTGAGCATCGCTGCCAGAGATCACTCCAGTGACATGAAGACTCTCGGTTTTTTTGCTCACACTTCTCCCGTAAAAGGGAAAACCAGCCCGGCAGATCGTGCCCGATTGGCAAAATTTACCGGA
>JARFPV010000018.1 GCA_029288115.1 Akkermansiaceae bacterium
ACCATTTTTGAGGGCCGGTATTTCAAGCCATACTTCGGCAGGATTTTACTCCAGACGTCCTCGTTGTCGGCTTTGAGAGTGGAGAGGTAGTTAAAGGTTTCCCTGTCCGGGTTGGCACCTGGGTTCTTGACCATTTCCGCGTTACCGCCACCGCCAGAGAACCCAAGTAGTGAGAGCGGATTAAGTTTAAAGACAAAACAGGCGACGATAATACCAACAATCAGGATCAGTTTGGTCTTGCCGCTGCCCCTGCGGAACAACGAGAAAATCAGCCCTCCCAACGCACCTCCACCAGCCATCCGGCCACCACCGCGCACCGTGGTGCCGCGGCGATCCTCCACGTTTGTGCTCTGCCTTCTCCCTTTCCAGCGCATGAATCAAATGGTTTAGTCAATCGACATCCTGAGAACAGATCACGTCCCTGTCAAGGTAACGGACGACCGCAAGCGCGTCACTAGTCACACAAAATAGTCACACCAAAGTAACGAGGTAACAAAAGTAGGGCCGCGGGGACTCGAACCCCATCCCAAAGAGGCCAGAACGGTAATCGCCGAGGCCAAAGCCAAGAAAGGTACCACTCTCGTAATTGACGCGGAGTATCTGTCTGCAACGGAGATGGTTAGGGATCTGGAGATGCTCACTGAAAAGTAATCTTCCAAGGCTAAGGACTCCACTTCATCATTCCGATATGACCATGGCCTGAAGGGCCGATATGTGATAGCCTAGGGTGCTGGGGCAATGCCTGCGTCGTTCTTGATCAAACGGGAGCTGCGCTGTGTTTCCTCCTGACCGATCAGGCCGCTTTGCGCGAACATGACCCAGTAACGAAACCCGCCGGATATTTCAATGCCCTAATCAACCGCGCGGAAGCTGGAGAACTCCACCTTCACAAATCCATTTTCGGCATCTTGAAACGGAAAACGAACTGAATTCGAGGCAGAACAGGGCAACTTTTGGTTTATAGAATGGCTTGCTATAAACCACTTTTAACGATAATGTGGTTTATAGAAACGAAATTTATACACCATCATGTGGAACTGGCAGCAAAAAGATTGGCCTCATTTTACCTTCGACCGCAAGGCCTTGGAAGGCTTGGAAGCGCAATTTCTTCGCAACGCTGGCGAATGCCTCGGAGCTTTTAAGCACGTCTCGGAGGAAGACAAGAACTTGCTCAAGATCGAGCTAATCAGTGAGGAGGCACTCAAAACCTCGAAGATCGAGGGCGAGATCCTGGATCGGGACAGCTTGCAATCGTCCATCGGCAGGCAGTTCGGCATCCAGACCGACCGCCGCCGCATTCCCCCGGCGGAGCAAGGCGTCGCCGCCATGATGGTCGATCTCTACAAGAGTTTCGACAACCCACTGACCCACGAGACATTGTGGCAGTGGTACAACATGTTGATGAATGGTCGTCGCGATATTCGCACGATTGGGGGCTACCGGGATCATGATGAACCGATGCAGGTCGTTTCTGGTGCCATGTATGAACCAACGGTGCATTTTGAAGCCCCTCCCTCATCCCGCATGGACGCGGAAATGAAGGCCTTCATCGAGTTTTTCGAGCAGAGCAAGGAAGGTGGCAAGCAAGCCTTGCCTGCCCTAACCCGTGCAGGCATTGCCCATTTGTATTTTGTTTCCATCCACCCCTTTGAAGACGGCAACGGGCGGATTGGCCGAGCCGTCGCGGAGAAGTCACTTGCCCAAAGTCTCGGACAGCCGACCCTGATCGCGCTCGCTTACACCATCGAACGCAACAGGAAGGCTTACTATGAAAAGCTGGAACTCCACAATAAAGATAACGACATCACCGGATGGCTCGTCTATTTTGCTGAAACCATTCTGGAAGCCCAACTCAATTCCCAGAAACGCATCGAGTTTATTATCGAGAAAACAAAGCTCTACGACCACTTGCGCGGCAAGCTGAACGAGCGTCAGGTAAAGGTTCTGGAGCGTATGTTCCGCGAAGGCATCGACGGCTTCAAAGGCGGACTCAGCGCCGAAAATTATATTTCCATCACAGGCGCACCGCGAACCACCGTCACTCGCGATCTCAACGATCTTGTAGCCAAGGGTGCATTGATCAAAACTGGTCAACTCAAATACACCCGCTACTACCTCAACATCTCAGATCAGGAAAAAGCCTGATTACTCAGGAAGATTATCACTATAAACCGGGCGAAGGCCATGCGTGCCAGATGGTCTGGATTTCTCCGCCATCGCCTGAG
>JARFPV010000101.1 GCA_029288115.1 Akkermansiaceae bacterium
CAGATATGTCTCGTGGGCTCGGAGATGTGTATAAGAGACAGCAATTGGACTGCCCGCTACAAAATGGATGGCAGAAATCGGAGCGTTTGTATTGCGCACCGAGACTGAACTCGTTCTCAAGAGTCGCTGGGTGGTGCCTACCCGACTTCAGGAGCATGGATTTGTTTTTAAACATCCTGAAATGGACCTCGCCAGTTTTTGTGCTGATCAACTCGAGACAACGTCCATTTTACATTCCGCCCAATGCAATTACACTGAGACATCATGAATAAGATGCTCATTGCTGGTGCAAATGGCTTCATTGCGCGGCACTTAACCGAATTTTTCACCAAGCAGGGGTGGGAGGTGGCCGGTCTTGCCAGGCGACGTAATGGGCTGCATGAAAAATGCCGATATGTTCAGTGGGATGGAATGGAAATTGATGATTGGGTGACTGAAATTGACCAATGCGATGTCCTGGTCAATATGGCCGGGCGATCCATCAATTGTCGCCACACGGAAGAAAACAAACGACAGATTCTCAGTTCACGTGTGGACAGCACGGCATTGTTGGGTCAGGCAATTGGTCAGAGTGAAAACCCTCCACCGTTGTGGATCAACGGCAGTGCGTCGGGTATCTACCAGAAAACAAACGATGTTGCCCACGGCGAGGACGGACCACATGGTGAGGGGTTCATTGCTGATGTCGTCAAAGCATGGGAGGAGAGATTTTTTTCCGCAGAAATTGATTCTTCTGTCAGGCGTGTCGCCTTGAGGACAACGATGGTGATTGCTGACGAGCCGGGTAATCCGTTCCGTATTTTGCGTAAGCTCGCCAAATTCGGACTCGGAGGGAAAGCGGGTAGTGGCAAACAAATGGTCAGTTGGATTCACATTGAAGATCTCTGTCGCGCTGTGCAGTTCATCATCGATCATCAACAGATCGAAGGCCCGGTGAATCTGGCAGCCCCGGATGCCATAACCAATGCCGAGATGATGAGTCGATTTAGAAAAAGCGTGGGAATGCCTGTCGGAATCCCAGCTCCAGCATTGGGTGTGCACCTCGGTGCCTTCCTCATGGGCACAGCACCTGAACTAATCCTGGACAGCTATTGGGTAGAGCCGAAACGGCTATTGGAGCACGGGTTCGAGTTCTGCCACCTGAAAATGAAACCCAGCGTGTGGTAGTCGTTTTGCCAACCTTTTCAAGGTTCGTAGCGCACGGAGAATTGACCGGCGGCCTCGGCGAGTCGCTTGTCTTCCGTCCAAAGCACCACATCACTGCTTGCGATCACGGAGGCGAGGATTGAGAGGTCGTTCCATTGCAGACCTTTTCCCCAGAGCTTGTTTTGTTCGATCAGGTGGTGTGTTTCAGAAAAACTAGCGGCCTTGACCGGGTGGAATGCATTGAGGTCTTTGAGTGTCTGCGAGCGGTTCGGTAAATTACCCACGGATAGCTCACCAATGATGAGCGGGTGGATGGCGAGAAAATCGTGTTCAATCAGTGCGCTGAGGGTTTTTTGTCCCTCGCGGAAGTATTGGCACCAGATGTTGGTATCGGCGAGAATGACCATGGCTATTTTCCATACGGGGACTCATCATCCGCGACCCTACCCAAGTCCGGAGCGCGTGACTCGCGGCCAGGAATAGCAAAATCGGGATTAGCACCGGACAACCTCAGCAGGCGTTTCTTACTCTCGGTAGTGATCATCAGCTCCAGCGCCTTGGTCAGCAAGCTGGACGCATTATGGTCTCCGGCAATCTCCGCAGCCCTTTCAAACAGGGAGCTGTCTAATGTTACGGTCGTTCTCATGCATCAATAATAGCACCAATGATGACATTTAAAACATCAAAGTGTGAAAAACTCCATGCAATTGGCATCAACTTCTGACACGTCAAGGAAAGCGGAGATAGTTTGATGAATAGCTGCGACATTGGCCGGATGGTTGATGCTGTCGCTTAACGAGTGAGAAATGCAACTCTCGGGAGGAAGCATGTCCGGGGCATCGGTTTCGATGAGTAACCGATCTGCTGGTACGACCGCAAATGCTTCGCGAACTTTGTGTTTTTTCTCATGAAGGAAATATCCTGAGAATGAGAAATAGGCACCAAGCTTGGCGAGTCGGGGGACGAGTTCTTTGGATCCTCCGTAGGAG
>JARFPV010000185.1 GCA_029288115.1 Akkermansiaceae bacterium
CCTGGGATGTTAGGGTGCGCCGCGACGACCTGCTCACCATGCAAGTCGATGGCACCAAAGGAAGTGCGATTGTTGGACTTAGGAAATGCTGGGCGCAAAGCGCGGCTAACACTCCTCGCCCGGTATGGAATCCGGACGTCGACAGCCCGATCGATTTTTATGCCGACTGGGAGGTCATCGACCCCGGCGAATGCGACAACGCTTTCAAGGTGCAGTGGGAACTATTCCTCAAGCACGTGATTGAGGATGCCGATTTTCCGTGGACCCTCCGCGAAGGCGCCAAGCGTGTGCAGCTTGCAGAGCTGAGTTTGCACTCGCATGACGAAGCGAAATGGATCACGGAGGAGTAAGTCATGCGCTACGCCATCTGCAATGAAACCTACGGAGACGTCGAGCTCCAAGAATCCGCCCGGCTCGCCGCGGCCCACGGATACACCGGACTGGAAATCGCTCCCTTCACTCTGGCCGATGACATCACGTCCATTTCAGCATCCGAGGCGAATGATCTAGGAAACCAAGTGCGTGACCATGGGGTGGAGGTCGTTGGCCTGCACTGGCTGCTCGCCAAGACCGAGGGGTTTCACCTGACCCATCCGGACGACTCAATCCGCTCCGCGACGCTGGATTACACCCGACGCCTCGCCGACCTTTGCCATCACCTCGGCGGCAACATCATGGTCTGGGGAAGCCCGCAGCAACGCTCGCTGGAAGACGGCTGGGACTACGACGATGCGTTCCAACGTGCCGCTGAACTGCTCCGTGCAGCTTCGGAGCACTGCGGGGATCTCGGTATCACCATCGCCATGGAACCACTCGGCGCGGTGGAAACGAATTTCCTCACCAGCGCAGCTGAAACCATCCGACTATGCGAAGCGGTCGATCACCCGAGCTGCCGACTCCACCTCGATGTCAAAGCAATGAGCTACGAGGAGGATGAAATTGGCGACGTCATCCGTGCCAGCAAAGACTGGACGGCGCACTTCCATGCCAACGACCCGAACCTCTACGGCCCCGGCATGGGTGATATCTGTTATAAAGATATCGTTGCCGCACTGCAGGAAACCCGTTACAACGGCTGGGTCAGCGTCGAGGTCTTCAGATACGACCCGTCACCTGAAATCATCGCAACCACATCCCGAGAGAACCTTCGCAGCTTTTTCGGAGAATAAAAAACAACCCCATCAACCACACAAACCATGGACCAACACGAACGCGAGCTCGCTGTCATCGAATCCGTCTCTGACGCCCCCGCACTGAAGAAATTCTTCGCCTACGCAAAACTCTCCGGCCCCGGTTGGTTGCAAGGTGCCATCACCCTGGGTGGTGGCTCACTGGCAGGTGCTCTTTTCCTCGGTAGCACCACCGGTTACGGCGGCATGTGGATCCAACCCGTTGCCATGATCTGCGGTGTGATCATGCTTTGTGCGATTTCTTACGTCACACTTTCCACTGGAAGCAGACCCTTCCACGCGATCAACCGCCACCTCAGCCCGCTACTCGGGTGGTCGTGGCTCGTCGCCACCATCATGGCGAACCTCGTCTGGACCATGCCGCAGTTTGCGTTGGCAACCGAAGCGATCCAGCAGAACCTCATGGGTGGCGCCGACTTCCATCCGGTCTACATCACGATTCCTCTCCTGCTGATCGGTCTCGGGGTGAACTACCTCTACGAATCCGGCGGTGGTGGTGCCAAGGCATTCGACCTGATCATCAAAGTGATGGTCGCCATCATCGTGCTGTCATTTTTCGCCGTGGTCATCGCCCTGGCATCAGCCGGTAATCTCGAATTCGGCAAGATCTTTTCAGGCATGATCCCGAATCCCTTCATGCTCTTCAGCCCGGCTGACACCTACACCTCACTCATCGAGAGCTCCGCATTCCCCGACTACTGGCGTGAACGCATCACCGACCAGCAGCGCAATGTCGCCTTCGCCGCCTTCGGCACCGCCGTCGGTATCAACATGACCTTCTTGCTTCCTTACTCGATCTTGAAAAAACGTTGGGGCAAAAAGCACCGTGGACTTTCCATGACCGACCTATCCATCGGCCTGTTCGTTCCGTTTTTCCTCGCCACCGCCTGTGTGGTCATCGCCTCCGCAAGCAGCTTCCACGGCAAAGTCGTCGAAGGTGACCTGAAAGACCCAACCGCATTCCGCGCTGATGTCGCCAAAGGATTCTATGCATCTGCAAATCCTGGCAGCGAAGCCCCAACGGAGGCCCAGCTCGCCCCCTACCTTGCCAAGGTGCAGACCAACGACCAGAAGCTCGCCGCCATGCTCCAGAAGCGTGGCGCCGGTGCCCTGGCAACCACTCTGGAGCCCTTCGCAGGAAAAACCGTGTCGCAAAAAATCTTCGGCATCGGAGTCCTTGGCATGGCACTCTCCACGATCATAATCCTCATGCTGATGAACGGTCTGGCATTCCAAGAAGCATTCAGCCGTAAGCCACAAGACGGCGAAACGGAATCACCCACCAATGATAACAAATCTCTCTACTTCCTCGGCTGCACCCTGTCCGGCCTCTCCGGTGTGATGTTCCCACTACTCTGGAGCGGAGAATCCAAGGCAGCACTCGCCGTACCCACCTCGGTCATCGGCGGCAGCCTGATCCCCATCGCCTACTTCACCTTCCTGCTGATGATGAATTCGAAAAAAATCCTCGGCGAACACCGCCCAACCGGCATCGCCCGCATCAGGTGGAACGTCCTCATGGTCATCGCGACCACTATCGCATCAGCAGGCTCAGTCTGGGTGTTGTTAGGAAAAACAAAAGCACCCGGGTGGCACGGTGACTTCGCCTGGGGCGGACTCGCATGCCTAGCCCGCGGGGTTGTGGTAGGCACGATTGCATTCTTGAAAAACGAGCGGCGTGCCTGATTGACATAACCCAGGACGCGTCATCAGCGGACGGGGCTGCCCGCCCCGTCGCCCAGCGGCGAGGCATAGTCGCAGCAGTG
>JARFPV010000305.1 GCA_029288115.1 Akkermansiaceae bacterium
CGCCAAGTAGTTCAGCGAAAATGTCGCGCTTTTTCTCAGGGGCCTTGGGTGCTTCTTCTTCAGCAGCAGGTGCTTCTGCGGCGTCCTCGGTGGCAGGAGTATCCTCCTTCACATCGGCTGTTTCCGCTGTGGGCTCTTCGGCAACTGGTGCAGCTTCTGGGGCTTCGGCAGCAGCGTCGTCTTTGATTTCTTCTTCAGACATAATATTAAATAATTAGAGTTGTAGCGGGTTACTTCTGGACACCGACAGTGCGCTTCTTGCCCTTGCGGGTGCGGGCGTTGGTGCCAGTGCGTTGACCACGGACGGGAAGGCCGGATTTGTGACGGATACCGCGATAGCAGTTGATCGCCTGGAGGCGTTTCATTGCGGCTTGTTGTTCACGACGGAGGTCGCCTTCGATGATGATCCCTTCAGAGGTGATCACCGAGGCGATTTTGACGAGCTGCTCTTCTGAAAGCTGACCGGTGCGGATGTCTGCATCCACTCCTGCCTGCTCAAGAATGCGCTTGGCGGTCTGACGACCGATACCATAGATATATGGAAGAGAAGCTTCGATGCGCTTCTCATTCGGGATTTCGATTCCGAAAATACGTGCCATGATCTTAGTTTTTTAGCTGGTGTATTAGTATGTGTTTGAGGTGCGCTCATTCCATGTTCTGGAGCCTACCAAATGGTTGGTTCCACACGTGGGATGATAGTCCGTTCGGACAGTCCTGCGCACCGCGCGGGACGGGGTAGATAGCAGAGTAAACCCATCTGGCAAGGGAGAATTAATGATTTTTCCCAGTAATTTCCTCAGGGAGCCTGCGGCGCTGGACAGGATTAGCAGAATTTTTCAGAATTCACAGAACTGCCGATTAACTGGGAAAAACTCGCAGGATCTGCCCAATTCTGGAAAATCCTATCAATTCTGTCTAAAAAAGCATTCAGAGGGCGGCTTTTTCACTCTCCAGAATGTCATCCATGGTTTGGCGAGGCCTGATCACGCGGGCATCTGAGCCATCGACGAGGATTTCAACCGGCAGCGGGCGGGAGTTGTAATTTGAGGCCATGACAAAGCCGTAGGCCCCTGAACTCAACAGCGCGATCGCCTCGCCGGGCTGGAAATCCGGAAGTTCACGGTTTTGGCAGAAAAAGTCCCCCGTTTCACAGACGGGACCAACCACATCGACGGTGGTTGTTTTCTCCTCAGCGGGAGCCCGGAGAGGCACGATCTCGTGATGACCTTCGTAGAGAGCCGGTCGAATGAGGTCGTTCATTCCTGCATCGACAATGCGGAACGTCTTGGCTGATCCTTTTTTCTCGTAGAGACAACGAGTGATGAGCACTCCGGCGTTGCCAGCGATATAGCGACCAGGTTCAAGAAGTATCTTGAGGCCGGTTTTCTTGAGCACGGGAACGACCCCCTGAGCATACTGCTCAATGGTCAGTGGCTTTTGTTCTTCGTCCTGCTCCGTCCACCACTGGTCATTACCGGAATCAAGTGCGGGGTCGTAGACGATGCCCACGCCGCCTCCGATGGAGAAAAACTCAATACCGTAGGTTTCTTTAAGCTTAGCGGCGAGCGGCGAAACTTTCTCAACCGCCTCGATGAATGGTTGCAGCGATGTAAGCTGGGAACCGATATGCATCTGAAGACCACGCAGTGAAATGTTGGGCAAGGCAGCAGCTCGGGCGTATGCCTCCTCGATCACTTCAAAATCGACCCCAAACTTGTTTTCGGATTTGCCCGTGGAGATGTACTTGTGTGTCTTGGCATCCACGTTCGGGTTCACTCGGAAAGCAACGGGTGCTGTCTTACCCATCTCACCAGCTACCTTGCTGATGAATGCCACTTCTTCCTCGCTTTCGGCATTGAAGCAATAGATTTCCTCGGCAAGTGCGTATTCGATTTCCTCTCGTGTCTTACCGACGCCGGCGAATGTGCATTTTCCTGGATCACCGCCCGCCTCGATGACACGGCGCAATTCACCACCTGACACAATGTCGAAGCCGCTGCCTTCATCGGCAAGCAGTTTGAGCACGGAGAGATTCGAGTTTGCCTTCACCGCGTACTCGATCGCATGGTCAATCTCAGCGAGTGCTGCATCAAGTCTGCGGTAGTGATCGCGGAAAGTTCCCGCACTGTAGACATACGCTGGGGTGCCGTGTTGGTCAGCGAGTGCTGCTAGGTCTACGTCTTCGCAATGCAGACTGCCGTTCTGGTAATGAAATGAATGCATGGGAGTGATGTGTACCAGCTGGACGCAAGTTGCAAGCCCCTACAAGTACATCGCCTTCACCATTTCCAGGCTTTTTGCCCCTGGCAGAGGGCTCAACTCCATCTGGTTCATCACGTAAGCGAATGAGATGCCGCTTTGCGGATCACCAAAAGCGTGACTACCTCCAGCACCCGGATGGCCAAATCCGCGCCGGGAAAGCCCATAGTGATGCCTTTCCTTCCTGCCAAACTGGTCAAGCGGATCGAGCTGAAAGCCACAGGAAAAGGAAGTGCGCGTTTGCAGAATCTGATCGTCTCCCGTGACCAGAGCGGTTTCCATCCGTCGTCTGATTCCATCGGAAAAAAATACAATCGCTCCGCACGCCGCTTGGTAAAACTTCGCCAACGCCTGTGCCGTGCCGATGCCACCCATCGCGGGTAGTCCCGCTTGCCATGCCTGAGGGTCACTCATCTCACGCACCGAGTGCAGTCCTCGCGGAGAAAAAAACGACCTCCTAACAAGCGAGCCATCGCGATGAAGCTCACTGTAGAACCCACTCTCAAGATCATTCTTGTTCTGCTTACCGGGATAGAGTCGCGCCACTCGATGAAATTGCTCCTCCGGCAATCCGATCCACGCCTCGAGTCCAAGCGGATCGCCGATTTCTTTGCGCCACGACTGACCGAGCGTGTTCCCAGTAAGCCTTCGCACAATTTCCTCAAAGATGTAGCCGATGGTTCGCGGGTGGTAGCCATGGGCATTTCCCGGCTGCCAGTTTGGCGACTGCTTTTCAATGGCAGCCACCACCGCCTCGTGATCAAACACGTCGGCTACATTGTCCAGTGCCGCCAAACCAAGTTGGTGTGACATCAATTCGGCAAAGGTCGCCGTTTTCTGTGGAAACTCCGGCCAAACGCTCACGATCGAATCGTCTGGAGATAGATCATGTTTCTCAAGCAATACCAGCACTGTCGCAGCAGCAAGCCCCTTGGTCACCGAGTAAAACGGCACCAGGGTATCGACCGTCCACTCTCGCTCATGCTCCTTTTCGCACCAGCCAGCGGCGAGGGATGCGACCTCCTGTCCGTTCTTCCATACACTCACAGAAGCACCCAACTCAGCTCGTGTTTTGAAATTGTTCTGAAAAGCACTCTTCAGCCGCGCGACATCCATGGGATGTTTCATACACAGAATTCTTAACTCTTGAATCTTTTATCTTAAATCTTAAACCTCTCTCCATGCCCCAATGTGCCCGAGAAGCTGAGCCTCATGAGTTCATGCCAGATGACTACTTCCGCCGACACACAGGTGCGGATATTTTTGGAAACGACCAACCTTTCGAGATTGATCTTGGCTGTGGTGACGGCACGTTCCTGCTGAAGATGGCACAGCACTATCCGGAGCGAAATTTTCTCGGCATCGAACGTCTGTTAGGCCGTGTGCGTGGTGTCTGTAGGGGCATCGGCGAACTTGGGCTAACCAATGCCAAGGTTCTACGCCTGGAAAGTCATTACACCATCGAATGGCTCCTTGCTCGCGAATCAGTATCTCGGCTGCACCTTCTCTGCCCCGACCCGTGGCCTAAGGCTAAGCACCACAAACGCCGTCTTGTGCAGCAGCCATTTCTTGAATCCCTGTATAATGCACTCACCCCTGAGGGCGAGTTTCTGTTCAAGACAGATCACCCGGAATACTTCGAGTGGGTGTGCGAGGAAATGCAGGCTTTCAAAAAGTTCCACCGCCTGCCGTGGCCCGATGACGGTGAGGACGGTGCATTATTTTACCCGAAGACTGACTTCCAACAGCTTTGGGAAAGCCAGGGAAAAACTATCCAGCGCCTACGCTTTGGAAAGGGATAAAAAAACGGCGTAAGCAATCGCCTACGCCGCTTCGGAAAATTACTAGCTGACAATTAATCGAAGTTCGACGGGTTGTCGTTGTCCTTTCGATTGCTCTCATTGACGTCAGGGCCGTGGCTCCAGCAGATTGCCTTCTTGCGAATGCTATCGGTTCCTCCGTAGGGGCGCTCGACTTCGCCATCATAGTCATAATCGATTGTAATGTAATACGGCTCACCCCATGGGTCATACAGTTTGGCACTGCCAGCTTCAACGTGCATGCCGTCCTTGTAGCTCGATTCATTACTACCTTTTGGCTCACCCAATTCGAAGAACTTGATCTGCTTGGAATTGATTTCGTCCTCCACTCCAGCAAGCACCGTCATAATGTCTGAATCGCTGCGTAGCTCTGCGTCTGCAGTGGGAGCAGATCCAGAATACGGCAAGTAGTTATACTCGCTCTCAAAGTTATTCACTGCGATCTCAAAGGATGTACAAATACCCTGCGCCTTGGCGATCTTCGCTTTCTTCAGTTGAGCAAGAATCGCAGGCATCCCTAGGGCAGCAAGGATGGCAATGATCGCAATCACCACCAACAGTTCGATCAGGGTAAATCCCCGTTTATTTTTCTTATGCAGTTTCATGATTATATGGAATATGGGTTCGCTATTTTGATATGATGTGGTGAAAAAATTGACTCCGTGTAATGTACTCCACTTTTTTCATCAGGCGGGTTA
>JARFPV010000324.1 GCA_029288115.1 Akkermansiaceae bacterium
GCGTATTTCAGAAGTTACTTATTTTGCAAAATATACCTTAAGTTAATTCCATGGATGTTCGGCAGCAAACACAAAGTGAATACTTTTTTGTCACATGGGCATGAAACTGATGATTCGAAGATTACGGATGGCAATCGCAGCAAGATCATGCCATTTTACTCTCCGATGACGCATCTGGAAACAGCGAAACAAGCCGCGTGCCAAGCAGGAGCTTTCCTTAGAGAGCACTTTGGGCAGCCTCTTGACGTGGATGAGGAAAAACACCACGACATCAAGCTGGCGCTCGACCGCGAGAGCCAGGACCTGATTACACGGGTATTGCTCGGTGAGTTTCCGGATCACGCGATCTACGGCGAAGAGGGGCTGGCAGGCAATCAGGAAAGCGACTACCAATGGATCGTCGACCCCATCGACGGCACGGTGAACTTTTTCTACGGCATTCCGCACTACTGTGTATCGATTGCGCTGCGGCACAAAGGCGAACTCATCGTGGGTGTGATTTACGACCCCAGCATGGACGACCTCTGGGAGGTTGAGAAAGGCTCCCCCGCCCTGCTCAATGGAAACGAAATCTCGGTGAGCCCTCGCACAAGACTCGAAGAATCCGCGCTATTCGTTGGCTGCGGCAAGGACGAAGCAACACTGGCCACAGGGCTGGAAAGATTCAAACGCGCATCCCTGCGTGCACGTAAAATGCGTATGATGGGAAGCGCCGCTCTGGGTATGGCCTACATCGCATGCGGTCGATTGGACGCCTATGTGGAGTCCACCATTTCCCTATGGGATATCGCCGCCGGGCAGCTGTTATTAGAAACTGCAGGAGGAAAAACCGAACTCACGCCCTTGGAAGGCAAGACGGATGTGTGGTCGATTGTCGCCACCAACGGCAAAATCCCTATCGAAGAAATCCTCTGATTCTTGTCGGGGTCTCTACACACTCAGAATCGGCTGATCAAAGCAGGCGCAGCAATTAGCAAATCACGAGAAGTCAGCTCTGATAGTTCAAGCTAGGATCTAGGTACAAACCAAGATCACAGCATGAGCAACCAACATCAAATCAACTGCCGTTACTTTTCCCAAGAAGACCTCCTGAGTGCAGGTTGTCTGGACATGAACCTCGCCATGGAGGCCGCACAGAACGCCATTCTCTCGTACGAAAATGGCGACATTCTGTTCCCCGAGAAAATCGTCCAAATTTTCAGTGAGGAAACTCAGGAGCGCATCAACTGCCTTCCTGCGACTTTTCTGAAGGAGAAAGTCTGTGGCGTGAAATGGGTGTCTGTTTTCCCACAGAACCCAGTGCTTCACGGACTGCAGAACCTCAGCGCCGTCGTTATCCTCTCTGAAATCGTTCATGGTTTTCCCATTGCCTTCATGGAAGGCACACTTTGCTCTAACATCAGGGTAGGCGCCATGGGTGGCTTGGCCGCCAAACACCTCGCCCGAAAGGACTCCGAGGTCATCGGATTCATCGGCGCCGGCGAGCAATCAAAGATGCACCTCATCGCCATGAAAACCGCTGTGCCCAATCTCAAAGAATGCAGGGTAGCCTCCAAAGAGTCTGCTGAGGAGCAGCAATTCATCCAAGAAATGTCCCCGATTTTCCCCGACATGACATTCGTCGGCACGGACACTAATCTGGAGGCCGCTACCAGCGAAGCTGATATCATTGTCACCGGGACCAGTGCCCAGGCACCACTGCTCAAAGCCGCATGGATGAAACCCGGCACCTTCTACAGCCACATTGGCGGCTGGGAGGACGAATACGCAGTTGCCAAGCAATGCGATAAAATCGTCTGTGATGATTGGGAAACCGTCAAACACCGCACTCAGACACTGAGCCGCATGTATAAAGACGGAGAACTCACCGATGGCGATATCCACGGCAACCTGTCAGGCTTGCTCGATGGCTCACTCCCCGGACGTGAGTCCGATGACGAACGCACGTATTTCAATGCCGTGGGTCTTGCTTATGCCGACGTCGGTATCGCCCACGCCATGTATCAACGTGCCATGGAGGCAGGCAAAGGCAGCGAGCTCACCCTGCAGCAGGAAATGATCTTTGAGCACGCACAGCTCAAGGACTGGGTCAAGATCTAACGATTCTTCGGCAAGCGCAGCCAACCCGCGGGTTGGTTGCCTTTTCCAACTGTCCAACGACCGCCCTCATGTAATAACGGGTGAATGGATGTAGGGTGTCCGTGAACATTCTGCTGAACCACCTCGATGCTGTTTTTCGTCACTTTAGTCACGATAGCGACGTGCCCCAAGGAGCCCATTCTAAAAACAAGGAGATCATCTGGTTTCGGTGCCATATTTCCGCCGTTTTCGAACTGGAGAAGTCCTCTTGTTGAGTTGACTTCCCCATGCGCTACATAGGGATCATATAAATCCTTGTCGTGCCCCCAGACACAGGGCATGTGATGACCAAGAGCATC
>JARFPV010000419.1 GCA_029288115.1 Akkermansiaceae bacterium
GGCTTGGCGACAAGTTAATCGAGATCAAAAAAGGCTACAAGCAACCTTAATGCCTATTACTTATTTTACGTATAATTTATCGTATTCAGTTATATGTAAGTAATTTGTATTAATTTTAACGCAAAGTTCTTCATCGGATAGTTTTCCATTGCGCGATGAACTCAAACGCTGTGAATGGATTGTTAATAACTGTGATACCACTGTGAATATCTTGTGCATAAAGTGTGGACAACTCATCATTCGACAGGTCTTTTTTACGTAAAATACGGAACTTGCCAGGACGTGATGGGTCGGTCTTTCGATGCAGCTCCAGCGCGACCCGACCCATCGTCATTCTGGTGTTGAGTTCGATCACTGGTCGCAGGCCGAGGGTTCCGTCGGGTCTTTTGAACACCATGGCATCGATTCCGACGGGCCCGACGTAACCGTGCAGCAGATTAGGCAAGGCCGCAGGCAGGGTCTCACGGTAGAGAGAATTGATGTCGGTTTGCCGGAACAGAAACTCAGCGATCTCAGGAGGCAGCGCAGAAGCCCACTTTGGGCACACGAGGCTGCCGAGAAATTGTCCTGATGCATCATTTTCCATATGGGTCATGCCGACCAGACTGACGCTACCGGACTTCATCTCGTACAGCACCGAGAAGTCGTGCACGCGGTCGAGCCACGGCTCCACGGCAATTCCGCCGTGTCTTTCCATTCTCGCAGCAATCCAGGCTTCCGGGATTGGCTCCCCCACCCTGATTCGTTTGTGTCCACGTCCAGCACAGGCGTGGGCGGCCTTGAGCAGGACATCACCAGATGAAAGCAGTCCATGAATGGCATCGATTACCGCGCTGGGATCCCTACAAAACACGCCAGAGCCGTCGGTCAGTCCCAGCGTTTGTTCAAGCTCACAACCGACCCCCTTACTGAACCAGAGCGGCGGCAGAGGCTCGCGCCATTGCCATGGGACGTTATCTGATACCTGTTTGGCGTTGTTTTCGAACTGCTTTGAAGCATCTGGCGACCACGCCCATGGTCGAATCCCACCGAGTTTTCTGTCGGATGGCAGATCGAGACTGACGACCTCAGGCAGCTCGAACCCACGCCGCTTAAGGTAGGCGAGATGTTCGTTTCCGGGGTGCTTGCGAAGTGCTACGATATCATCCTTCCGACACCACGCGAGGGTGAGCATTTCCAGATCGTTCTCCATGGCAGATTCCATGCGATTTGGCTGAAACCTCTGGCCGCCGACCGACTCTGCCGCGTGAGACTCTGCGTTCGGGTTAAACCAATGCACCACGGGCGTTCTGCCACGCGATTGCTCACAAACATCGAGATGATGGATAAAATCCTCATCAAGCCCCGCAAGTCGGCGCCCTTCAGCATTGAACGGGGCGATTCCTTTTGCCTTCGCTGGCGCAAGCGGGAATGTCAGCGAAGTCTTGAACGCCTGCCAGTCGGTCTCGCCCTGCTTTTTCCATTTTCTGAACCATTTTACCCCATGGCCGACGTGACCAATTTCATCGAGATAGATTTTTTCAAGCACAGCGGCCGTGCTGGTGTCGCCCACCTGCCGAAACAGCGCTGCATAATGCTTGGAGAAATCGAGATTTGCCTGCTCAAACGTCAGGTTGAGGCGGGTCACAAAATCCATCGGCGTCGCCATCGGAGCAACCAGCTTCCAGAAGTAGTCATTCAGAGGCAGCTCGCCAAATTGAATGCCGCAGTCGCTCATACGGCGCAGATACATCCGTGTGTGCATCTGCTCTTCACGCATCGCCTCATAAACACCACGACGGTATTCCTTGGGGGCATCAGGGAAGCGCAGTAGCACCAGCGCCATTAGTTCGGCAGCGAGCAACTCATGGTTTGCGAGGAAGTGGAGCATTTTGCCACGTTCACGGTCGTCATCCAGTTTGTTGACTCCTGGAAAACTGGCGCGCACACCTTTTCCAGAAATGATCAAATGGTCGGGTCGGCCCGGTGTGTCCGGCAACGCGATGGCATCACCCGGGGAATCGTCCTCCACCCCGTCATCTAATTCCGGCGGCAGGTGAAGTTTTTCCTCCAGTGATTGCGCCATTAGGATTCGCTCCGCTGCCTCCCGCATCTGCATGGAATCAAGAACTATGGCGCAAGATGGAAGAAGCAAGAGAAATGCATAGATTGCTCAATGTGTGATGGAGGAGAACAAAGCATGGGCCCAATCGAGCATAAGATGTTGGGATCTGTGTTCCAGGCATGCTCCCGGCAGAACTTGATGACAAAGACCTGTTGGACATCCGCTCCGTTCTGAGTTACCCTCGGGGGGTGATCTGCATTGGCCTACCTCATCCCCTTACTCGCTTAAGCTTCATTTTCAGCGCGTTGATTTTAATTCTCTGCGTGACATCTCAGGCAGGCGTCTATGGCAATCTAGAATTTGGCGACAGTCGAGACACTGTCGCACGCAAGCTCAAGTCGAGTGATCTGGTAGTGCAAACTGTTGACAGCACTTTTCTCGGTAGAACCGGGCTGAATGGTGTGTTCAAGTGCAAGGCCAAGCTTGCCGGACTGACCTACCATCTCTATTTCGATTGGAGTGAGAATGGCGGCTTGAAAGAAGTCACCTTAAGGTCCGAGCAGTTACACGAAAATGAATATGGATCGACCATTAAAGAGGCTTGGGTGAAAGCAAACAAACTCTTCACGCAAGTCTACAACCGGCCAGTTCAAAACGCGAATTACCCTAACAAGAATGATTTCAACGGGCACCCGGTCCTAATTACACACATGTGGCACAAGGGCAGTAATCAATCGATCTTGATCGGCCCCGGACTGGAAAAGAACCAGAGTTTCCTCACCATTCGCTTCGTGAATAAAAAAATTGCACCCGTCCGCACTCCCTAATTGATCGATGAGCCAACAAATCACAACTGCCGCCCACGCACTCGGAGTTCCCGACAATGTTGAGAGACATATTTTTCTCTGCTGCGACCAGGGCAAAGACAAATGCTGCAAACGCGCGGAAAGCATCATTTCCTGGAATTATCTAAAAAGCCGGCTCAAAGAGCTCGATCTACAACCTGTCGGCAAGGTCTTCCGCACCAAGGCAAACTGCTTGCGGGTCTGCACCCAGGGGCCTATCGCCGTGGTCTACCCTGAGGGGGTCTGGTATCATTCGTGCACTCCATATGTGCTTGAGCAAATCATCGAAGAGCACCTGATCGGCGGCGAGGTCGTTGAGGAGTTCAGAATCCGCTAGAACTTCCAGTCACCTTTATCCAGGTCGCAAACGCAGGCTGCGAGAAGCTTGATACACGCCTCGATGTCTTTTTTGTCGGACATCTCAATACTCTGGTGGATGTGGCGGGTCGGGATCGAAATCGCGCCAGCAATGGAACCTCCGGGGTTCATCCGCTGGAGGCTAGCGGTATCGGTGCCGCCAGCTGCAAGAATTTCAGGCTGCCATTTGATTTTTTTAGCGTCAGCCGTTTTTTTCATATATGTCACCATGCGGTAATCACAGATCGCGAAACTATCCATGATTTTGATACCGGCCCCTTTTCCGAGACTGGTGCAGCGCTCCTGAGGCTGCGCACCAGGCGTGTCATACGCGATCGTTGTATCAAGCCCGAAACCAAAGTCTGGTTGGATTTCCAACGCACTGACATTGGCACCACGTAATCCTACCTCCTCCTGCACCGTGAACACGGCGTAAAAATCGTATGCAGGCTTACGGCGGCTTTTTTTAATTGCCCGCAAAGCTTCCAACAAAACAAAGACCGATACCCGGTTATCGAGCGACTTGACGTTAACGCATCCCCCAAGCTCGAGAAGCTCACTGCGGCGCGTAATGGGGTCGCCTACCTTAACGATTTTTTGCACCTGAGTCTTGGTCATGCCAAGATCGATGAAATAGTCCCCAAGTTTGAGGTTCTTGCCTCGCTCTTCAGGTGTCATGATATGGATCGGCTTGCAGCCCATCACACCGATGACATCTTTCTTTCCGTGAATGATCACTCGTTGGGACGTAAGTGTTTTTGGGTCGAATCCACCGAGTGGATTGAATCGAACAAACCCGTTGTCATCGATATGCGTGACGATGAACCCGATCTCATCCCTGTCTCTTATACAC
>JARFPV010000428.1 GCA_029288115.1 Akkermansiaceae bacterium
ATGGATGCAGCATGAGTTGATCCCACAACTGTCGCAAAACCAGCCGCCGCAATAATTGTTTTTAGTTTCATTGTGTATTTTTATTTGGGTTTACTTGTTAACAAGACGGAGTCTCATTCTAGAATGGTGGAGTAACCACCGCGCAAATAAACACCCCTATTGGGGGGAGTTAGCCTCCGCTTCATTCAAACTAGGCAGTTGGTTTCATCTCAAAAAGAAAATCAGCACTTGCTGTCTACCTCTCATATAAGGTAGTATTCCTCCCATGGGGATTCTGCGTATTTTATCATCAGCTGAACAAGTGGCAGAGTATTTGCGTGGCGAGCTTGCCAACAGGAGCTGGACGGGCGTGATGCCAGGGGGAACCAAACTGGCCAAGGATCTCGGAGTGGGGGTAAACACGATGGAGGCTGCACTGAAGCTACTCGAGGATGAGGGTTTGCTTGTCAACCAAGGCCGTAGGCGCGGGAGAGTCATCAATTCGAAGCAGAGTGACCCAACAGAAACTAGGATGCGCATTTGTGTTTTACTGGGTGAGAATACTGACCGTTATCAGGCATACATACTAGAGCTCATCAATGCTCTTGAGGAACAAGGGCACGCCCCGATATTCGCCTCGCAGTCATTAGACGAGCTAGGAGATGATATGACGCGTGTTTCTCAGCTTGTTAAAAAAACACCAGCTGATGCCTGGATCGTATGTTCCGCCACACAGGGGGTTCTGCAGTGGTTCTCAGAGCAAAGAGCTCCGTGTTTCGCGCTGGCTGGACGTGCGAACCATGTGAAGATCCCGAGTACGGCACCCGACAAGATCACGCCACTGCGTTTGGCACTGAAGCGGCTCGTCGAGCTAGGTCACAGGCGGATCGTGCACTTATGTCGCCCTCTACGCAGGATACCGGAGCCTGGAAGATTCGAACGTGCCTTTATTAGGGAATTAGAAAACCTGGGGATCCAAACCGGCCCTTACAACCTTCCGAATTGGGACGACAATGTTGAGAGTTTTCACCGCGGCCTGGACTCCTTGTTCTCCCTTACACCACCGACGGCTGTGATGGTCGACGAGAGTATGTTCGTCCCCCCAATCCTGCAGTTTAGCTCTCGGAGGGGTTTGCGAATTCCGGAGGATTTCTCGTTGATTGCCACCGACCCCGATCCTTTCTTCGCATGGTGCCAGCCTTCCGTTGCCCACATTAGCTGGGACAGCGCTCCGATGACTCGGAGAATTGTGCAATGGGTCGATCAAATTGCCCATGGTAGGGAGGATTACAACAAGGGGTTTGTGAAGGCCAAATACGTCGAGGGTGGCTCGGTAGGGCCTGCGCCAGGATCGTAGAAATCGGGTCAGGGAGGAATTGCTGTGCCGGTTATTTTGAGAAAGCAGGACAAGTTTGGAACTTGTCGGCAGCCCATGGAGTAGTCAAACCTAGTCCACGGTATTCACGCATCCAGCCAATCCCGACAAATCCATTATGAAATACCTCATCACTCTGACCACCACCATCCTTACACTCGGCACACTGCACGCAGTTCCTGATGGCATCGCTGGTCCACTCGTTGGACATACCTCCCCCACCAGCGCCCGCATCTGGATGTGTGCTCCAGCCCAGTCCAAGGCAACAATTTCCTACTGGCAGGAGGACAAACCGGGTGAAGTCAATCAGCTGGATCTATCAAAATTTGAAAAACCCGTGGTTACGGCGCCAGGTCAGCCGAGGATTGCTACGATTAAGAAACTCAAACCCGCGACCCGCTACCGCTACAAGGTGTCGGTGGACAACAAGCACAATCCGGTCTGGGCTGGATCATTTGCGACTGCCCCTCAAGACGGTGAACCAAGCAAACTCCGGGTGGCGATCACCTCGTGCATGAAGGCCAAGCTTCCGCAGGGGTCATGGTACCTCCTCCTGGCACAACAGCCGGACCTCCATCTCACTCTGGGCGACACCCATTATGCCGACACAACGGACCCCACGATCCAGTTCAACCACCACTACAACTACCGCCGTCAGGCGTTTTTTGCCACCGTGTTGCGCAACGTTCCCACTTACTCGATGTGGGACGACCACGATTACGGCCCGAATAACTCGGACGGTACAGCCAAGGGTAAGGAGGGATCACTGGCAGGATGGAAACAATTCTGGGCGAATCCGGGGGCCGGCACGGCAGAAATCCCCGGGGCCTTTTACAAGTTCACCCGCGGCGATGTGGACTTCTTTGTGGTCGACAGCCGCTATCACCGGTCGCCGGACAAGGCGCCTGACGACGACAAGAAACGCATGCTTGGCGACGCCCAATTCGAGTGGCTGATGCAGGGGCTGAAAAATTCAAAAGCCAAGTTCAAGGTGATTGCGTCGGGCAGCACCCTAAATCACAGTAAGGCTGACGGCTGGAGGATCTATACTTATTCCCGGCACCGGCTGTTCGACGGCATTAAAAAGAACAAGATTTCCGGTGTCGTTTACATGTCGGGCGACATCCACAATTCACTGGTCTGGGAGCACAACGAACCTGAACGCGTCGGATACCCGCTCGTGGAAGTGATCTCATC
>JARFPV010000469.1 GCA_029288115.1 Akkermansiaceae bacterium
CCCCCCCCCCCCCCCCCCCCCCCCCCCCCCCCCCCCCCACCCCCCCCCCCCCCCCCCCACCCACACTAGACAATCTTCGTCGGCAGCGTCAGATGTGTATAAGAGACAGGATGATGCGCGATAACGACCTCTGGGTCGAATGAGTTGATGGCTGCACGAAGTTTCTTCCTCGCACCAATTCCTATACCTGGTTTTTTGACGATCGTTTTGTGGGCAATGCCTTCGGTTTCACACAAATCGATATACTGCTCCGCTGTTTTCTCAGTGCCATAGAACACGATTGCCTGGCGTGAGCCTGCGTGCATGGCTTCAGCTGCTAGCCCCGTGGCGACGGCAGCCTGACCGCCGACACCTGGGTAACAAATATGGAGAACATCAATCATGCTGGTTTCAGGAAACAGAGGGGTTTGGTTTAAACCACTGGACGGAAAAAAAACGGGTTGAAGTGCTATTGACGAGGACGATGGCAGACATCCAGTAACCCATATGGGTGTGGAGTATCTGGCTGAACGGAATAAAAATGAATAATGTCAGTAGGCAGAGTCCGCCATGCAAGCCAGAGGAAAAGCACTTGAATGTAAGAAGCCCGAGCACGGCGATATATGAAAATGCAAGGACCACTCCCCCATCGATCCAGACCGAAACGAGTTGGTTGTGCGGTTGCCATTTCGCGGTTCCGGCACCTACGCCGTAACCAGTTACCGGCTTAAGCCGCACTGCTTTCAATCCATCGTTGAGGTCCTTCATTCGTTCGCCAGATGCCATTTTACCAGTGTCTTTCCCCAGCAAAGCACCCAGACGGTCTTTTACATCTGCCTCACGAAGCACCTTTGAGGACATGTTACTGAGGGCAAAAATGATCGCGGCAATGACAAGAGGAACAGTCACGGAAAGAGCCTTGGTAACAGCTTTCGGGTTACGGCGACATGACACCACCAGATAGGCGATGATCACTAAGAGTTCGGCAATGATTCCCGATCGGCTCAGCGTGATTGCCACAGCTATAAAACTCAGAGCGATTAGCCCAAATGAGACCCAGATGTTTTTATTCAGCGTAAGAAACACAGCAAGTGCTACAACGATGGCAATTGATGAGTTGTTAGGATCGCCCCAGAATCCAGCAGCACGCCCCATCACAATGGTGAAGCTATGCACACCAAACCACTCGGCAAAGTTGACCAGAGAACAAATGACAACCGTGGATGCGCAAGAAACCATCACCGGAATCCAAGTCAGGCTGTGGACAGCTCCGATAAACCAGGCCAGAGCAAAGGTAGAAAGCAGTACAGCGCCATGTGTCATCATTGCATAGTTGCTTCCCGACGGATGGTCAAATCGGCGAAGCACGGCAGCATCAACAAGATATAGAAAATGGAAGAGAAGGATCACAACTGTGGTAAGTGTGAAATCTGGTTTCCTGCCTAGTGTGCAGCCGATAGTTGCGACAGCGAGTGCCAACAAATATAACGCAGGACGCAAGGGGAAGAACCCCTCTCGGGACGCCCATGGGATCAAATTTGTAGTGTAGGGTACCGTGAACAGCACAAACACAGAAGTTACCACAACGAGCCAAAGCAAGCCGGGTGCATGATCGCGAGTATCCGTAGAGGACAGTTTCGCGTGTGTCTGTGGGTTCGGGTTCATTTATTAATTATGTGGTCATATTATCGAGCTCCCTGCATCGCGGCCCCAATCGTCCTGAGCGTAATCTGGAGATCGAGAACAAGTGTGGCATACTTCACGTAATAGAGATCATAAGTGAGTTTCTGACGTGCATCTTCTGTGCTGTCCCCATAGGGGTAATTGATTTGAGCCCACCCTGTTAGTCCGGGTTTGAGCAAATGGCGAAGTCGGTAATGGCGCAGTTCCTCTTCTAGTGATGCCGTAAATTCGGGGCGTTCTGGACGAGGACCAATGAAGCTCATGTCACCTTTGAATATATTGTAGAACTGCGGTAATTCATCAATGCGTGTACGACGTAGGATCTTACCGATGCGAGTGATGCGGGAATCCCCTTTGCTGGCCCAACGGGCACCACCTTTTTCTGAATCTACGCACATGGAGCGGATTTTGTAGATGCTGAACAGTTCGCCATAGCGGCCGACACGGGTCTGCTTGTAAAAAACCGGACCTCTGTCCTCCAGTTTGATGAGCAAGGCCGTAATCGCGACCACTGGCAACGACAACAGCATTCCGATCAGAGAAAGACCGAGATCACACAATCTTTTTCCTAACAAATAACTCGGTGATGAGTTTGCAAATGATTTACTAAATAATGCGGAGTTGGGAATTTCCGTCGTAGGCATCGTCTGGTAGCGCTCCTCAACATATTCAGAAAAAGGAGATACGCTTTTTCCGGCGCCCAGCGCAGCAACCAATGGTCCCTCGAGCACATCCCAGTGGTCGGGCTGATAGACAATCTGGTCGGCCTGCGAGTCACGGAACCACTGTGTCAGCCTGGTAAGTGAAACCGGATAACTGCCCGTGTTGAAATTAGGCACAAACATGGGCTTGCCAGAACTTTCCACCAGACTAAGAGTTTCCAGTCTCAGTGGAAGTGGTTGCGCTTTGAGATACTTGCTCTTTTCTTCACAAAATTTGTTGTCACCAATCAGACTGATCACCGGGTGATACGACGAGGTGAATATCCAGGCTGCGCTACGCACCAAGATGGAAATACAGATGGACATTGCGGATGCGATGAGCAGAATGTAGCGACCGATCGGGTGGAATACGATCAACCCGAGCACAAATGTCACGGCAATCGTGCTTACCAGAGAGCAGAAAACAATCTTCGCAGTTAGTTTGAGGATATTCCGATCCTGCAGATGGCTTGTGGCACCGATGATATGTGCGCAGATCATAAAGGTGGCAGCATAGACGGTTGCCGTTAGGGCGTGGATAAAGAATGAGCTTTTCGCCTCGCCCGAAAACGGGGTCAGTGAGAATGCGGCAAAACAGCACGCGCCTGCGATACTGAAAAATGCCAAGGCCCAGAATTTTTCCGTCAAGTGCCCCACAATGATGCGGATAGCACTCATGTTGGAGAAACGCGCGTATGCACGATCGATGGAATCAAGCTGAAATGTGGAGGGATTCATGACTGGATGATTTTTTTGAAGAGGAGAACGGTTGAAATGGTATGAACCAGAGCGGTTGCCACGAGAATGCCAGCGAGCCCGAACATCGGTGCTAGGGTGAGATCGAGAATGACGTTGGCAATCAATGCGATCAATGAAACCCAGCACATGTAGCGTACGGCCCCCATGGCGATCACCATACTGGATGCAATCACACCTAGTGCTGCGGCAGGAAATTGCAGGCTCCCCCAGCGTAGAGCGTTTGCCACCCGTAGGGTTTCATCCGGACCGAACTCGCCTCGCTGGAACAGAATCTGAGTGATCGGGGTTGCTGCCAACCAGAAAACCAGCACGACAGGAAGCGTCAGACCAGCAACAATGCACGACAGCTTGAACACCAGATCGCGAAGCTTAGTCCGGTCAGATTCCGCCTGCATTTCCGAGAGATAGGGCATCAATGCCTGACCGAGTGCAACACCAGCCAGGGAAAGGACAATACCCAGCACCTTGTCAGCAAAACCAAATGTCGCGACGGTTCCTGCGGGAAGTCGCGACGCCACAGCCAGATCGATCATTACACAGCCGCCGAACAACGCACTACCCAGCAAAATCAGCATGGAGTCCCCCATGAACTGTTTGGGTGCATGCTCTGTGAAATTTGGCTTAAGGCAGACAACTCCGTATTCCTTTGTAGTCGCATAGAGTAGCAACAGAAGGTGAATGCCAGCTCCTGCCACAAGACCAAGCGCCAGAGAATACACACCCATCTGCACATGCATTGCAAATAAAGCGCCAATGGAAACCACGGGAATGATCGCCGGACTGACTGCAGCCAAAGTGAATTTTTTCTCCGCTTGCAACGCAGCGGTGACGGCATGCGAAGTACTTAATAGAATACTGAAAACGAGTAATATCAGAAACAACTGCTGCCCCATTAGACGTTTTTCCGCACTAAATTCACCGGCAATCAGATCGATCAATGGCTGGCTGAGCAATCCAAGCACTGCACACACAGCTGTGATACTCAGAAACTGGAGCACGACTCCGTTGGCCACAACTCCAGTCGCATATGACTTGCCTCCCTTCACCTTCGCTCGTGCGTAGGCCGGGATAAGGGCTGTAGGAATGGCGTTGCAGAAGAGCCCTGCCAAAAGTGTCGGGATGCCAAGAGCCAACGTGTAGGCGTCCATGGCATCGCCTGTGCCGAATTTGGCAGCAGCAGCGGCATCACGTAAAAACCCCATGCCCTTGGCAAGGAGGCTGAGCCCGGCGATGGTGGTGACACACCGCAAGAGCACACGCAGGATCGAACTACTCGGTTCGACGATTTCTGGATCGGCAGTTGTGGAGGTCATGGGGTTTCATGTAAGGGAAGGAAAGGGTGATCAGATTCG
>JARFPV010000530.1 GCA_029288115.1 Akkermansiaceae bacterium
AAACGGCAATATCGCCGCCGCCATCGGTAAGGCGTCCTTTTCAGAGGACCAGCTTCTCGCCAACACCCAGGCTCTCATCGATAGCGTGGTCAAGGCCAAACCCGCATCCGCCAAAGGAAATTACATCCAGAACGTCACCATCGCCGCTAGCATGTGCCCAGGTGTTGCTCTTGAATCATCCCTCTACGCCATTAACTAATCAACCCAAGGAGAAATAAGACCATGAATCCTGATAAAAAATACATCATCGATGAGCTCTTCGAGCGCGTTAATTCATCGCCCTTCGTCCTGGTGGTTGACTACACCGGCATGACTGTTCCCGAGTTCAATGAGCTTCGTAGCCGCCTCACTGAGAACGGCTCAGAGTGCCACGTCGCCAAGAACACCTACATGCGCAAGGCCCTGGAGAATGCCGAGCTTCCCGATATTTCTGAGCACCTTCTCGGTCAAACGGCATTCGTCACCGGCGAGTCCGATGTCTGTGGCGCTGCCAAGACGATCAAGAATTTCGTTAAGGAGTTCAAAAAGCCTGAGGTGAAAACAGGTATCCTCGATGGCGATGTGCTCGATAGTGCACAAATCACCGCCCTCGCTGACCTGCCATCACGCGAAGTCCTGCTTGCTCAGCTTCTCGCTGTCATCAATGCCCCAGCATCCAAGCTGGTCCGCACACTCAACGAGCCCGCCGCGTCACTCGCACGCGTCATCGCTGCGAAGGAAGAAGACTAAGTCTCACAAGCTGGCGGCGTATGCCGCCTAGCTTTACTGAACTCTAATAATCTAACCACTAACACCAATCTGAACGGATGGCGTTCACCCTCTCCGGGGAAACGCCTGATACAAAATAAGGTTCCAACGTCGGATCTTAGGCATAAGAGCTGAAATGTCCGGAAGCTCCGGGCGCGACGTAACCAACAAAGGAGAAAAACAAAATGGCTGACCTAACAAAAATAGCTGAAGAACTGGGCAAACTCACCGTGCTTGAAGCCGCTGAGCTTGTGAAGAACCTCGAAGAAGAGTGGGGCGTTTCCGCCGCCGCTCCTGCTGCAGTAGCAGTTGCCGCTGGCCCTGCCGACGGTGGTGCCGCTGCCGAGGAAAAGACTGAATTCGACGTCGTGCTTGCTGAAGCCGGTGGTAACAAGATCGCTGTCATTAAGGCAGTGCGTGAAGTTGCTAGCGGACTCGGTCTCGCTGACGCCAAGAAGCTCGTCGAGAGCGCACCTGCCCCCATTCTTGAGGGTGCTTCCAAAGAAGACGCTGACGCCGCCAAGGCCAAGCTCGAGGAAGCTGGTGCCAAAGTTGAGCTCAAGTAACACCTGCTGGTGTTTTGAATCAACTGGTTCTAAGCAACTAAAGGCTTTCTTTGCGCGCGGTGCCTTCACCGGTGCCGCGTGCAAGTCAGCCATATAACAAACACCTCGCCCGGACTGGAAACAGTGCGGGCAAACGTGCCTCACGGCACTCAGATAAAAAAGTGCCTCACAGCACGACGCAGAAACTGAGACTCACCATCCGGTTTCTTTTTCAACTTTCAAAAGCAAGCACCCCCGCCCAACAGTCCTCCCGCTGATCCGGGAGATCCCTAACACATTATTATTACCATGGCCGAAAGACGTTATTACGGAACAATTGAGGAAGTCATCGAACCCCCAAACTTGATCGAGGTTCAAAGCAAATCCTACGAGGACTTTTTGCAAAAAGAAATTCCCGCATCACAGCGTGAAGACACAGGACTTCAGGCAGTCTTCCGTGAAATTTTCCCAATCAAGAGCTATGATGAGGCAATTACGCTCGAATTCATTGCATACGACATTGAGGAACCCAAGGCGACCGCCCTGGAGTCCCTCCAGACTGGCGAAACATTTAGCGCCGCTCTCTACGTCACTTTCAAACTCAAGGATGAGTCCGGCACCAAAAAAGAGCGCGTTTACATGGGTGAAATGCCCATGATGACCCGCCGCGGAACTTTCGTGATCAATGGCGCCGAGCGTGTCATCGTTTCGCAACTCCACCGTTCGCCCGGTATCTGCTTCGAGACCTCCACGCACCTCAATGGTAAGTTGCTCCACTCTTTCCGCATCATTCCTGATCGCGGCTCCTGGCTCGAGACACAGTTCGATACCAACGACTTGCTTTACGTTTACCTCGACCGCCGTCGCCGCCGTCGTAAGTTCCTTGCCACCACCTTCCTTCGCGCCATGGGGTGGCCGACCGACCGTGACCTCTGTGAGCACTTCTACAACGTTGAAAAACTCAAGCTTAGCAACAAGCTCGATGAAGAGGAACTTGCCCAGAAGGTGACCTTCGAGGACATCCTCGACGATGAAGTAGTCATCGTGAAGGCATACGAGCCACTGACCATCGGAAACGTGCACCAGCTCATGGAGCTTGGACACAAGACCATTGATGTGATTGACTCCCGCGAAGACGAAATTCTTCTCAAGTCTCTCAAGAAAGACCCCGCCCACGATGAGGAGTCTGCTCTTAAGGACATTTACCGCAAGCTTCGCCCCGGCGATCCTCCTACAGTGACCAACTCCAAGGCACTGCTCGATCGCCTATTCTTCGATGAGAAACGCTACGACCTCACTCGGGTTGGTCGTTACAAGATCAACCAGAAGCTTAAACTGGATGTCGATTCCCATACCCGCGTGATGGTACCCGAGGATTTCCTCGGTGCTGTGAAGTACCTGCTCGGCCTGAAAAAAGGTGACGGTGTGCTTGACGATATTGATCACCTCGGATCACGCCGCGTGCGTGCCGTCGGTGAACTTCTCGGTAACCAGTGCCGCGTCGGCCTCGCCCGTACCGAGCGTCTGGTCAAGGAGCGCATGACTCTCTTTGATGTTAACCTCGAGGGCATGACGCCACAGAAGCTCATCAACCCGAAGGCTCTGAGTGCTGTTATCCGCGACTTCTTTGGTCGTTCACAGCTGTCCCAGTTCATGGACCAGACCAACCCTCTGGCCGAACTGACTCACAAGCGCCGCTTGTCTGCCCTCGGACCTGGTGGTCTGAACCGCGACCGCGCTGGCTTCGAAGTCCGGGACGTGCACACTTCCCACTACGGACGTATCTGCCCGATTGAAACCCCGGAAGGTCCAAACATCGGACTGATTAACTCGCTCTGCACCTACGCACGTATCAATGAGTTCGGCTTCATCGAGACGCCATACCGCCGCGTTAAGAATGGTAAGGTAAGTAATCAGATCGAATACGTCACCGCTGACCAGGAAGAGGATTTCCTCATCGCTCAGGCCAACAACCCGATTGATAAGAAAGGTAATTTCCTTACCAAGAAGATCACCGCTCGTGAGAAAGGTGAATTCATCGAGGTGGATCCTACCACCGTGGAATACATGGACGTGTCACCGAAACAGCTCGTTTCTGTTGCTGCTGGTATCATTCCATTCCTCGAACACGATGATGCCAACCGTGCTCTCATG
>JARFPV010000631.1 GCA_029288115.1 Akkermansiaceae bacterium
CGACTACTGCCTGCAAAAATTCGGCCCGGATGCAGCGGAGATTGAGCCCGAGCTCAAGGCAATCGATGAAGTTGTTGGGGATCTTATAACGTTCTTCACAGATAGGGGAGTGGAGCCTGTTTTGCTTTCTGAATACGGGATTTCCAAGGTAAGCAAAGCGATACACCTCAACCGGGAATTTCGTAAGCGCGGATGGATCCAGGTCAAGGATGAGCTTGGCAGGGAAACGCTGGATTGTGGCGGATGCCGTGCGTTTGCCGTGGCCGATCATCAGGTTGCGCACGTGTATATCAATGATGCGTCAATTACCGGGCAAGTGCGTGACATGCTTGAAAACTACGACGGTATAGAGGAGGTTCGTGTTTCCTCAGAAATTTGGGGTGAGGGGCTTGCATCTCAGCGCGCGGGGGACCTGGTGGCGGTGGCAGATGAAGATGCCTGGTTTACATACTATTTTTGGGAGGATGACTCCAAAGCGCCGGATTATGCGCGCTGTATCGATATTCATCGCAAACCGGGCTACGATCCTGTGGAACTGTTTATTGACCCCGAGCTCACCCTGCCGAAGCTGAAGATAGCGTGGTTTTTGCTTAAGAAAAAACTTGGGTTCCGCACCTTGTTGGATGTGATCCCCTTGGATGCTTCACTGGTAAAGGGATCACATGGCAGGGACAAGGTGATAGAGGCGGAACAGCCGGTCTGGATCAGTAAGTCTGACTGTGTGATTCATTCGGCCGAGGACGTAGCTGAAGCGATTCGTGGGATGCTTGTAAGCGACTAAGCTTTGTGACTTAAATTACAGACAAAATTGTCAAATTAGGGCATTGTATGGGTGTATGGCAGGTAGAGCACATGCCAAAGCGTGGAAAAGCTGGCTCAAAGAGCACAGTGCCCGTCTTTACGCCTACGCACGGCGTCATACCGCTAACCGGGAGGATGCCGAGGACATTATTCAGGATGCCTTGGTCCGGTTATGGCACTATCAGGAAGAGCGCAACAATGTGCCTCCGGATCTTCCGCTTGCCTATTCCGTGCTGCGATTTATCGCCATGGATCACGGTAGAAAATTGGGGCGCAAGAAACGCAAGGAAGAGGCGATCATATACTTGCATGACCGGGACGACCACTGGTTGGATACAAGTTTGGAAGACGACGAGGAGTCAGGGATTTTATACCGCGCTGTCGATGAGCTGAGCGAAAAGCTGCGTGAAGTGCTTGCATTGAAAATTTGGGGCGGCTTGACATTTCAAGAAATTGCCAAAAATATGGCGATTTCACCAAACACGGCAGCCTCGAGATATCGGTATGCGCTTGAGCAGTTGCAGCGCCGACTCGTAACCTTAAAAGAACAACGACATGGATAGAGGTGAACAAGGTGATGACCTGCGTAATCTGGAGCGGCGCTTGGAAACATGGGCTACCAGGGATATGAGTGACGAAGCGACGGACCGATGTAATGATCTCATCGACCGCCTCGCAGGTGTGCAAATTTCAGATAAAAAAAATGATGAGAGCCACTTGGGTGGCAAGCGTAAACCATGGTTGTGGTCCAGTGCTGCCGCTATTATGTTAGGCTTACTTGCTTGGTTTTTTATTAGCCGTGACCATTCTGAGAAAACCGGGTCAAAGCTTGTGCATACTGACACCCCTCCAGAGGCAGAGGTTTCTAAGTTCACTCTGTTGCGTTCAGTCAACCGTGTGGATGCACGTGAGGATGATGGTCTTATTATTCCCGATGACGGAGCTGCTCCTTATTACCGCTACCGATACCACGTGGTGGATGAAGAGCAGGTCCAGGATGAAATTTCGGGAACTGTGATTACCTTGCGCCAACCTCGTCTCGAAATTCTCACCGTTCCTGTCACCCAGTTCTAAATTTCAATGATATTGCAACACATGTTTATGAGAACAATTTTGGGCCTTGCCTTGGCGATCGTTTGCACGACGACCACAGATATCTTGGCAGAATCACGCGCTCAGGCTGGTGCCCGGGTGCATCTGGGTATCGGTGTGGCCAAGCC
>JARFPV010000632.1 GCA_029288115.1 Akkermansiaceae bacterium
AGACGGCATCACCGCAATCGATGAAGCACTCGCACAAAAGCTGCGAAAATCGAAAGCTCCAGTGCAGCTCGTCATCAACAAGGCCGATAATGAAAAACAAGACCAGCTACAAGGAGATTTCGCCACCCTTGGCTACGGCGCGGGCATCCCGACGTCCGCTGAATTGGGAAAAAACATGGATCAACTCGCTGACACCATCGACAAGGTCATCGAACCACTACAACGCGATATCGAAGAAGCAGAAGAAGCCGTCAAACGCGAAGGCCTCAAAATCGCGATCGTGGGCAAACCCAATGCTGGCAAATCATCCCTCATCAACGCCATTCTCAAAGACGAGCGCACCATCGTTTCCGATATCGCGGGCACAACACGAGATTCCGTCGATGTCCCCTATGAATTCATGGGTGAGCTACATACTCTTATCGATACGGCTGGCATTCGCCGTCGGACAAAAATGGATTCCTCGGTAGAAGTCTTTTCCGCCATGCGGGCTGAACGCTCGATCCGGCGCGCCGATATTTGCCTGTTAGTCATCGACTGCGCCGAGGGCGTATCGGCACAGGATCGAAAAATTGCGCGTATCATTCAAGACGAGAAAAAGCCCTGCCTGATCGTGCTTAACAAGTTTGACCTGTTTCATCCGTCCGCGAACCGCAGTGTCCGGCTCGAAGAGGCCACCGAGCATGTTCGCACCGAGCTATTTTTCCTCGCATACGCGCCATACGTCGCCGTTTCCGCACTCAAAAAACAATCCATCGGGCTGATTTTCGCCAAGCTTGCAGAAATCCGCAAGGCTGCGCAAACCCCAATCACCACCGGAAAACTGAATCGCTTTCTTGGTGCTGCCTTTGAGAAAAAACCACCCCAGGCACGCAAGGGCACCAAGCGACTCAAGTTACTCTACGCGACCACTGCCATCAACGACCGCTACACTGCGATCCCTGTGCCGACCTACATCCTGTTCGTTAACGACAAACGGCTGATGCAGGAAAACTACGAGCAGTATCTCACCAACCGCCTACGCGAAGACCACCCGTCGCCAGGCATCCCGATCATTTTCTCGGTTCGTTCAAGAAACTCCAAGGGCGAAAAGGGCAAGAAGTAGCCCCCCTTGACACGCACCGATTTTGATGCACATTAGCATCATTATGAGAACCACCCTCACCATTGACACCGCCCTTTACGAGGAAGCGAGCAAACTAACCGGCATTAGCGAAAAAGCGAAGCTGGTCAGGGAAGCTCTCGCCGCGTTAATCGCTCGCGAAAGCGGCAAACGTCTCGCCAAGCTCGGGGGCACGGCACCTGATCTGGAAATTCCTCCACGTCGCAAAACCGCCTCATGATCCTAGCTGACACATCCGTCTGGATCAGACACTTCAGAGAAAACAACTCGGAACTCGCTGCCCTGCTGACAACGGGACAAGTGGCCACCCACCCCTTCATCGTCGGTGAACTCGCCTGTGGCAACCTTCCAAAAAGCACCCAGACACTCCACGATTTCGACTGCTTACCTACCGTCAAGATGTGCCTCGAAAAGGAAGTTAGACGCTTCATCGAGTCCCACGCGCTTCCGGGTATGGGAATTGGTTACATTGATGCCCACTTACTTGCGTCAGCACTCGTTTCAGATATTCCGCTTTGGACACTCGATAAACGACTTGCTGAAATAGCCGATAAACTGGACTGCACCAACACTTCTTGAGAAAAATTTTGTCAATCCTGCCAATCCTGTCTAATAAACAAGCACATGCCACTGCTCGAAGTTTCCAACCTGACCACCCGCTTTCACACCCGCAACGGCATCGTCCGCGCCGTTGAGGACGTTTCGTTTTCTGTCGACAAAGGCCAGACTGTTGGCATCGTCGGCGAATCCGGCTCAGGAAAATCCGTCACCTGCTACTCGCTCGTTGGGTTGATCCCCCAACCTCCTGGAAAAATCCACGCTGGCACCGCCATGTTTGATGGCATCGATCTCCTTCAGGCGGACCAAAAACAACTCCGCAAAATCCGTGGCAAACGCGTGTCGATGACCTTCCAGGATCCGATGACTTCTCTCAATCCGTATTTGAAGGTCTCCACCCAGCTCACTGAACCGCTGGAAATCCATGAAGGGATCAAAGGCAAACAAGCACTACACCGCGCGATCGACGCCCTCGCCGAGGTAGGCATCCCCGATCCAGAAAAGCGTATCCAGTCCTACCCGCACGAATTTTCCGGAGGCATGCGCCAGCGTGTGATGATTGCCATGGCGCTGATCACGCGCCCCGAACTACTCATCTGTGACGAACCAACAACCGCGCTTGATGTAACCGTGCAGAAGCAGGTGTTAGACCTGATCAAAGATCGCCAAAACGAACTCGGCACCGCGGTGATTCTGATTACGCACGACCTTGCCGTCGTGCACCAAACATGTGACGATGTGAATGTCATGTATGCTGGCCGCATCGTCGAGCGCGCCGAGACCAAGACACTTTTTGAAAAACCCATGCACGCCTACACCCGTGCGCTGATGAAGAGCATTCCCGCCACCCACGACAAGGGTGAGAAACTCTACACAATCACCGGCATCACACCGGATCATTCCGACCAACCTGAGGGGAGCGCATTCCACGAACGCAACACCATGGGCGATGCCTCTAAGTGCAACACCGCATCACCTCCACCCCTCGAGGAAATCCAGCCCGACCACTTCGTGCAGAACTGCCCGGGCTGCCTCAGTGTTTCTTAAAAAATGGCTATCATCCACTGGATCTCGTGGATTTGTCTGGTGGGACTTGTTCTGCCGGTCGCGTGGATTCTCTGGATCAAAAACCGCAGCGCAGTCAACACCTGGGTCAGACCCGTGCAACACTCCAAACGCTGGCTACTGTGCACGCGTCTGGATAAGTCCTCCACCGGCGAGGATATCCAGAGGACGCTCCGCAACGTTGTCACCGAGTCAAAGAACGCCGGATGGAATGCTTCCTGCGCATACAAGAAACGTGATCCCGCCAGTGGCGAGTGGATCGTGGGGCTCATCTCAACTGCACGCCCACTCGACACGCAAGTTCCAGCACCCTTTGAATTTACCGAGATCAGCCCCTCCCAGACAGTGCGGGTTTCTTGCCCGGCCAACGAGGAAAACACAAACATCAAAGCCGACCTCAAACACTGGGCAGAGCAAAACGGCACCCGTTATGACGCTGCGGCTGTCTCACTATCGGCGCAGTCATTCCAATGCTGGGAGTGGAACATCAGCAACACATCCGAGACGTCCGACCCTTCATTTCTGGCACGTTTTGCTGAGAAAATCTTCGAAATGCGCGACATCGCACTCTACCCGACGATCATTACCATCATCGCACTCTTCCTCTGCGGCACCGGCAACTTCTGGCTGTTCGGCATCGGGGTTTTCACCATCATCCTCATGTCGGGCGCACACAAATTTGTATTCATGTACCAGCGCGAAGACCTCACCCAAGAGGAACATCTCCAGAATTACTAAATAATCCGCCAAACATTTCAGCACCTGGCACTTTACCGATCGCCTTGCCTGATGCCTTCTCGGGAATTGATCTAACCCTGAGCATGAATCCCACCTCCCCTCGCCCCCTCACACAGCTCCTCGCAATCATTCCTCGCTTCATGCGGACCGTTGAGTTGCTGTGACAGCACACTGAGATTCACAACAACACCAACAGCCCCAGTGAAGCCCCCTTACCCCAAAATAGCAAAATTTGCCCGCGAAGTGCTGGACAGCATGGGGCACCCCGATATCTAATCGCGCATAGCCACTCCACATCAACATGGATAACCAACAAGCCCGCATCGGAATCATCATGGGCAGCCAGTCCGACTGGCCAACCCTGGAACACGCAGCCAAAACCCTCAGCGACTTCGGAGTCGCATGGGAGTCTCGCGTAGTCAGTGCACACCGCACCCCCAAGCTTCTCTACGATTACGCAGAATCCGCGGCTTCCCGCGGCATCCAGTGCATCATCGCAGGCGCAGGTGGCGCGGCACACCTCCCAGGCATGGCAGCCGCCATCACCACACTCCCAGTCCTCGGCGTGCCCGTAAAATCCCGCGCACTCAACGGCGTGGACTCCCTGCTCTCCATTGTGCAAATGCCCGCAGGCATCCCCACCGCAACATTCGCCATCGGCGACGCCGGCGCAACCAACGCTGGACTGTTCGCCGTCTCCATGCTCGCCGCTACAGGCGACGATGACCTCGCCCAAAAACTCGCCGAGTTCCGCGAAAACCAACGCAGCAAAATCGAAGCAGGCACCCTGCCTCAAATGGACGACCTCCAATCGTAACATAGAATGAGCAAGAATTCTGAAACCTGCATCGGAGTCCTCGGCGGTGGCCAACTCGGGCGCATGCTCGCCTTGGAAGCACGCCGGATGGGATACCAGGTTCTGATGTGGACCGGTGGTGACGTCTCCGGCGCAGCACGCCTCGCCGACCACATCCTCACCGAACCATTCGACTGCGAAAACACCCTGGAGGAGTTTATCCGCATGGTCGATGTCGCCACTGTGGAATTCGAGAACATCCCCAAGGAGCTTCTCGAAAAAGTCGCCCAACACATCCCCCTGATGCCCAGTATGCGCGCAGTCGCAATCTGCCAAAACCGCGAACTGGAAAAATCCTTCCTCGCAGAAAACGGCATCCCCACCGCAAAATTCAAAATCGTCGATGACGCACCCGGTTTGCAATCCGCCCTGCAGGAAATCCCCGGCGACGTGATCTTGAAAACCGTCGAGTCAGGATACGACGGCAAAGGACAACTGCTCGTCAAGGACGACGCCGATCGACCCAGCCCCGAACAAATCTGGGAAAACTTCGGTGGCGGACGCGCCATCGTCGAACAAAGGATCAACCTGGCTGCAGAACTTTCCGTGATGGTCGTCAGAAACCAGGACGGCAACGCCGTGACCTACGATCCGGCAGAAAACCAACACAAGAACCACATCCTCGACCTCTCAATCGTCCCGGCACGCATGCCAGACACCCTGATCGAGGAAGCCCAACAAGTCGCCCGCCAAGTCGCAGAGGCACTCGAATACGTCGGTGTCATCGGCGTGGAATTCTTCCTCGACCAACAAGGCACCCTGCTCGTCAACGAAATGGCCCCACGCCCACACAACTCAGGCCACCACACACTGGACGCCTGCGAAAGCTCACAGTTCGAACAACAGCTCCGCGCCATCTGCAACCTCCCGCTGGGAGGCACCGGCATGCTGAAGCCCGCCGTCATGTGGAACTTGTTAGGCGATATCTGGCCATCCGCTACAACCGCCCCCGACTGGTCACCGATCCTCAGCACGCCGGGAGCTAAATTGCACCTCTATGGAAAATCCGAAGCCCGACCAGGCCGCAAGATGGGACATGTCACCTTTCTTGACGACAGCGTGTACGAAGCCATGGCCAATGCCCAGGTCTGCATGAAGGCATACTCTTGGATCTGATCCATTTCGTCACCTATTTCCTTGTTCCGCTGTTAACTTCACCGCTTATTCTCCACCTGTGAACCGACGCTCCTTTCTTGGCAAATCATCCGCAGTCGGAATTGGCTTTCTTGGACTCCAGCGCTACTTATCAGCGGCTACCGGCAACCGCACCTGTTCACCCTACGGAGATCTCACCCCCGATCCCAAGGGCATCCTCGACCTGCCCAATGACTTCTCCTACCAGGTCATCTCAAAATTCGGCGACCTGATGGACGACGGATATCGTGTCCCAGGCCAACCCGACGGCATGGCAGCATTCGCCGGCAAAAATGGACAGGTCATCCTCGTGCGCAACCACGAGCTGCAGTGGGACTGGCCCAGGCGTGGCCCATTCCACAAAACAAAAGCACCCGACGCCAACTTCTACCGCCAGGCATACGACCCAGGCATAAAAGGCAAAACACCACCCCACCTCGGAGGCACCACCAACATCGTCTATGACCCGGCGTCCGGCAAGGTGGTCAAGCAGTACATCTCACTCGCTGGCACCGACCGCAACTGCGCTGGCGGCACCATGCCCTGGGGAAGCTGGATCACCTGCGAGGAATCCAAGGACCTGACCAGCTCACGCGGACGCAAACACGGTTACTGTTTCGAGGTCAAAGCCACCGACGACGGCAAGCTGCAAAAAGCCATCCCCCTGAAAGCCCTCGGACGCTTTATCCACGAGGCCGTCGCTCTCGACCCTCGCACCGGCATCCTCTACCTCACCGAGGACATCAGCGACGGTCTGCTCTACCGCTTCATACCCGACAAACCACGCGATTTCCAAAACGGCAAACTCCAGGCACTCGCCATCAAAGGCAAACCCCAGGCCGACACGCGAAACTACACCCGCTCGCCCAATAACCTACCGGATGGATCC
>JARFPV010000646.1 GCA_029288115.1 Akkermansiaceae bacterium
GTGCCTCGGTGAGTTCGACCGGGCTGTTGGAAATGCGTTGCAGGGTGGCTTTGACGCCTTCGATACCCATGTCCTCGCAGGCTTTGGTGAGATCGCCAAAGCTGGTGAACTCGCCGTAGACGAGCACGCGGTCGTCCTGCACGTCCATTTCCTCAAGGCCGAAGTCGATCAGGTTCAGTTCAACTTCCTCGAGGTCGAGGCTGTCGTTTTTTGCAAACTCGAGCACTGCTTTACGGTCGAACATGAAATCGAGCGAGCCGCTATTGACGACCTGGCCGCCGTTTTTATTGAAGATGGTTTTGACGTTGGCCACGGTGCGGGTGGTGTTGTCAGTGGCGCACTCAACCCAGAGCAGCGAGCCGTGTGGTCCTTTGCCCTCGTAGCTAACCTCATCGTAGTTGGCGGCATCGGCGGCGGTGGCGCGCTTGATTGCCTTCTCGATGTTGTCCTTGGGCATGTTCTGCGCCTTGGCGTTATTGATTGCCGTCTTGAGTGCGGTGTTGGATTCGGGATCGGATCCCCCTGCCTTGGCGGCCATGGTGATGACCTTTCCCAACTTAGGAAACAGTCGCGACATTTCGCCCCAACGTTTTTCCTTTCCTGCACGGCGTGCTTCAAATGCTCTTCCCATGATTCTGTAAATTGATTGCTGGCACGAACGTTAGCGGATCACACCGATTGCTCAAGCCCCGATGTGATGGAAGGTAGGGCAAAATTGTATTTTGTCGTCAATCCTAGGCGCACATCCTGCCGACAAGCTAAAAATTTGTCCTACTATGGCTGGCAGAAGATGACACGGACGGAGTCGAGCCTCAGGCGGGACTTCGAGACGGCGTGGTGGAGGTCGTCGCGCTGACAGCGCAGGGCTGCAATTTCGTCTTCGCTAACATGGTCGTTGATCTCACCAAGGGCCACCAGGCGGTCGATTTCCTGCTGCATAGCAGCGTCAGACAAGTCGGTGGCATGCTGGACGATGGGTGCCATTTTTGTGTCTGCCAATTCGCGGCACTTGTCGAGCATCATGGGAAGCATCACGCGGCGGAATTTTTCCTGTCCAAGCAACTTGTGCAGGTTACCTGGGCGAAGATCATCCGCGTCGAGCTGATAGATATCCGTGCAGTCCTCGCCAGTGTGATTCACCTGCACCCGGATCGGGGTGGCGGGCATAAAGCGATCGCTGTGCAAACTGGGCGGAGCCACACATTCCACCACGGAATGGCATTCCAGCAGAACACCTTTCGTAGGAGCGCCCTCCCAGACACCAAACGATGAGTTCCCCGCCTCAGAAGTCAGCAGCAGTTCAAGTGCGGTGCGCGCCACCGGGTGATCCCAGCTCATGAATGCGGCATCCTCGCGCGACAGCGCCTTGGTGCGATCAAAGGTGGTATTCAGCCCATCGTCAGGAAGTGCGGGAAATGCGTCGGTGATCAGATGCCCGGGACGAAGCAAATAGGTGCGGTCATTAAGTTCCTCAACATGTAAGCCAAAGTGATCCCACAGACGCAGCAGGAAGGACTCGGAAACACGATCGGCATCCATTTCCGCAATCGTCTCAATTTGAGATCGGGCGAGTTCGGGTCGGCTCGAATTGAGTTCCAGCAATCGGTCATAGCCGCGCCCTAACTGGCTGGAAACTTTCTCGCGGCACGTTTTGGATTTTTCAATGAACGTCTCAAGCTGTTCCGGTTTCATCTCCCCTGCCGGAATGCCGCCTAGCTCACGCAGAATCTCAGTGGCACCATGCAAGCTATGCTCGAAGGCATTCAGTCCCTCGTGATACCAGCGCGCCAGCAATTCACCATGCGAGCCTTGATGATACGGCACGTGAATGTGGATGGTTTCCGTTTGGCCAATCCGATCGAGCCGGCCGATCCGCTGCTCAAGCAACTCCGGGTCTTCCGGGAGATCAAACAGCACCAGGTGATGAGCAAACTGAAAGTTCCTGCCCTCGCTGCCGATTTCCGAGCATATAAGAATTCGCGCCCCTTCAGGCTCAGCAAAGTAGGCCGCAGTGCGGTCGCGTTGCATCAGCGACATTCCCTCGTGAAAACAGCCGCAGTTGATATTGATCAGCTGCTGGAGGCGCTCGGAGATTTCCTCCGCCAATGCTTGTGAGTGACAGATGAGTAAGATCTTTTGGTCGTCGAGCTGTTTGAGCAGCTTCACCAGCCACTGCATACGCACCTCGATGTGGCAGTCCACTCCATCACCTTCCAATGGCACCAGCGATACCTTTCGCTCGGGAAAACCTGTGAGCGCCTCGCGCGTGTTGCGAAACATCACACGGCCAGTGCCAAAGGTATCAAGCAACTCGCGTACAAGTGGCTCGCGTGCCGACTCATCACCACCATCAAGTTTAAGACAGTGGTCGTGCACGCGCTCGGAATGCGATGTAAACAGCTCACGGTCTTCACGGCTCAACACCTCTCCATCGATCAATCGTCCTACGGCCTCGGCAACCTGTTCGTAATCCTCGGCTTCCTGCTGAAACGACTCGATATCCGTGTAGCGCTCAGTGTCCAACAACCTGAGACGGGCAAAATGCCCCTCAGCCCCCAACTGCCGCGGCGTAGCCGTGAGCAACAACAGCCCCGGCGTCCTGACAGCAAGATTCTCCACCGTCTGATACGCGGCACTAGGTGCCTGCTCGCTCCATTCCAGGTGATGTGCCTCATCGACGATGAGCATGTCCCACCCGGCGGCTACTGCCTGCTGTGAACGCTCCGGGCAACCTGCTAGAAAATCCACGCTACAGAGCACAAGCTGACTATCAAGAAACGGGTTTTCGCCGTCTTTCTCAATCGACTGACAACGTTTCTCATCAAACAAATTGAACAGCAGATTAAACCGGCGCAGCAGCTCGACAAACCACTGATGCAGTAACGGCTCGGGTACGACTATTAGCACCCGGTCAGCTCGCCCGGTAAGATGCAAACGATGCATGACCAAACAAGCCTCGATGGTCTTCCCCAAACCCACTTCATCGGCCAACAGAACACGCGGCATCAACCGAGACGCCACTTCGTTCGCGATGTAAACCTGATGCGGAATCAGATCAACCCGCCCCCCGACAAATCCGCGCGCGGGAGATTTGCTAACCTCAGCGTTGCGCCTCAGTGCCTCCACCCGAAGATCGTAAGTATGCAAATCATCAATATTCCCGCCAAGCAATCTATCCTCCGGCTTACTGAAGCTCATGGTGTCCGAGATACGTGACTCCTCGATTTCTTGACCGTCACAGATATAAACCAAGAGCTTATCCACCTCCAACACCTCATCGACTTCCAACACCTCGCCGCTATGTGTCTCCAGCGTGTCTCCTGCTTTTAGCATCACTCGACGGAGTGGCGCGCTATCCAACGCATACTGCCTGCGTTCGTTGGCAGCGGGAAACATCACCTCCACACGCTTGAACTCCACCTTAAGCATGATGCCAACTCCGAGTTCGGGCTCGCTTTCACTGATCCATCTCTGGCCGGGTGCTATCTGGGAAATAAGGGACATTTTCTAAAGAAGCGCAGGCTACACAATTGTAGGTTCTCAGCAAGACATACCATTACTGCAAAAAGCATGACAAGACGAGCAACTGGCATATAGTCCGGCCCATGCCAGAATCCATCGCCAGCGCCAGCGAACTCGTTGTTCGCTACAGCCACCACACCGTGCTGGATGGTGCTACCTTGGCCATCCAGCAAGGTGACCGCATCGGCTTGGTGGGACGCAACGGCTGCGGCAAATCGACCTTCCTGAAAATTCTCGCCGGTGAAGCCGTCGGCGACACCGGCGAGGTCACCTACAAACGTGGATTAATCATCGGCTACCTGCCGCAAAATTTTGAACTCGATGACTCCGCGAACGTTTACGACAACGTGATGTCAGGCGCCCAACGCGTGCTCGACCTGATCGAACAGTACGAAAACACACCTGCCGATAGCCACCGCAGCGCAGAATTGTTAGATGAAATCAATCACGCCGACGGCTGGGACCTCGATCATCGGGTGAAAACACTGCTGTCCCACCTGCATGCACCGGAGGAAGACCGAGTCGTCGGTACGCTCTCCGGCGGAGAAAAACGCCGTGTCGCCCTCTGCCGGGCTTTGCTTGAGAAGCCTGACCTTCTGATCCTCGATGAACCGACCAACCACCTGGACACAGGGTCGATCGAGTGGCTTGAACAATTCCTGTCCCGCTACCAAGGCACCTGCGTATTTGTGACCCACGACCGTTATTTCCTCGACCGCATCGCCACACGCATCGTCGAGATCCGACGCGGAAAGTGCGACAGCTACGAGGGCAACTACACCGACTTCCTCGTCTCCCGTGCCGAGCGTGACCTCGCCGAGGCTCGTAACGAACACAAACGCCAAAGATTCCTCACCCGTGAGCTCGACTGGGTGAGGCGCAGACCGAAAGCGCGCACATCCAAGTCGCGCAATCGCATCGATAACTACTTCGAAATTGCCAACCAGGAAGCTCCTGAGGAGGAACTCGACGTCGAACTCATCATCCCTGTGCCTCCGAAGCTTGGGAACAAAATTATCGATGTGCACGAGGTAGGCATGGCATTCGATGACCAACCGTGGTTGTTTACCAACGTCAGCATGAGCCTCGAAGGGGGACAGCGGCTTGGCATCGTCGGCCGTAACGGCATGGGAAAGTCCACACTACTCAAAATCATCCTCGGCCAACTCAAGCCACTCGAAGGCAAGGTTGATATCGGCATCAAGACAGACATCAATTTCATCGACCAGAACCGACTTTTGTTAGATGACGAGAAATCCGTCTTTGAAGAAGTCGGCGAAGGCCAGGAAAGCGTCCGGCTCGGCGAGGAAACCATTGGGCTACGCGCTTACCTACGCCGTTTCCTGTTCACCGAGGAACGCATCAACACCAAGATCAAGCTACTCAGCGGCGGTGAACGCAGCCGGGTGATGCTGGCGAAGGTGCTGAAAAAAGGCGGCAACGTCATTGTGCTGGATGAGCCAACCAATGATCTCGACTTGAATACTCTTCGCTTGCTGGAAGAAGCTCTCGAAGCGTTCAAAGGCTGTGTGATCGTCGTCAGCCACGACCGCTACTTCCTCAATCGTGTCTGCACCGATATCCTCGCCTTCGAAGGCGACGGAATCGTTGATTACCAAGTAGGAAACTACGATTACTATCTGGAGAAAAAGCAAGCTCGCGCTGCGACGAGCCAAGAATACAAAACAAAGTCCGCCAAAAAGAAACCTGCCCGCAAGGAACGCCCACGCAAATTGAAATGGGCCGAGGCTAAGGAGCTGGAAACCATCGAGGAGACTATCATGGAGGCAGAGGAAAATGTCGCCCGGCTTGAGGGTATTTTTGAGGCGCCCGACTTTTACGAAAAACACGGTGACAACTGGCAGGAACTCGAAACAGAGCTCAAGGAAGCAAAGGCAAAAGTCCCCACACTCTACAGC
>JARFPV010000664.1 GCA_029288115.1 Akkermansiaceae bacterium
TTCCTGTGGTAGCGGGATTTCATACCAATTTTCATCATTACCTGCAGAATTACCGGATGGCTAAGATGCAGAAAGGTGCGGTGCACTATTTGCGGCGTGTGCATGCGCATGCTGATTGCACGATTGCGCCCTCCGAAGGGATTCGGAATATGTTGTTAGAAAATGGATTTTCTGACGTGAAGGTCATGGGCAGGGGGGTGGATCGCGAGTTGTATTCTCCCGCCAAACGATGTGCCAAACTTCGTGCGCGCTGGAAGGCACGGGCGGGAACGCCGGTGGTTATGGTAGTGGGCAGGGTAGCTCCAGAGAAGAATCTGGCATTTGCCATGCAGGTGATCGATGAGATGCGATCGCATACACCTGACCTGGTGTCTGTGGTGGTAGGTGATGGTCCGCAGCGTGATGCTTTGATGGCAGCCCATAGCCATACGCATTTTGTTGGCACCAAGACTGGGGAGGATTTGGCCGTGCACTATGCTTCGGCAGACATATTGCTTTTCCCCAGCAAGACCGAGACTTTTGGCAACGTGGTTTTGGAAGGGATGGCGAGTGGTAATGCGGTGGTGGCCTACAACTACGCGGCGGCGGAAAAGTTTATCGTTAATGGTAAGAATGGATTTGTTGCACCGAAGGGTGACGAAGAGCTATTTACGCAGCGGGCACTTGAGGCACTTGACCTAGGTGAGAGCAATATGCTGCGTGCACGTGCTTGTGCGACTACCGAGGGCAATGGCTGGGACAGGATTTGTGCAACCTTTGAGTCCCATTTACACGATGCCATGGTGTCCTCGGGGAAAAAGAACCTCAAACCCAGGGGCCGTAAGCCAATCCACGTGCGCACCTTGATTCTTTCAGACATCCATCTTGGAACCGACGATAGCAAGGCAAGGGAGGTGATCGATGTGTTGAAGTATGTTTATTGCCAGAAAATCATCCTCAATGGTGATATTATTGATGGTTGGGCTCTCAAACGCGGTAAGAAATGGCGCAATATCCACACTCGGGTTGTGCGCATGCTGCTCAAGAAAATGGAGAAGCAGAAGACCGAGATTATTTACCTGCGAGGTAATCATGATGACTTTTTGGAGCGCTTTTTACCTATTACCCTAGGCAAGCTACGCTGTGTGAGGGAGTACATCCACTCGACAGCAAGTGGTAAAAAGTATTTGGTCTTACATGGGGATGGGTTTGACAGCGTGTCGACTGGTCACCGCTGGATCGCTATGCTGGGAGCGGTGGGATACGATTTCCTGCTGGTGGTGAATCGTTTCTATAACAGGTTCCGTCGTCTCCGCGGCAAAGAACCTTATTCCGTGAGCAAGGCAATCAAGGGGCGCGTTAAGTCTGCGGTCAGCTTCATCAGTCGATACGAGGACAAACTGGTCGAACTCGCGAAAAGGCGGGGCTGTGGTGGAATCATCTGCGGTCACATCCACACGCCATCGGATGAAATCAAGGAGGGTATCCACTACTTGAATAGCGGCGATTGGGTAGAGACGATGAGTTGTATCGTCGAGGATGAGAATGGAAAGTTCTCCGTTCTTTATTATGAGGATATCGTTGAGCGCACGCTGCCAAAATCACAACAGGCAATGATTGCCGAGAGTGTTGGGCAGACTGTTAAGCCATCCGGTCAGGGCCGATCCGGAACCTCTGGCCGCGCAGCTTTGAGTTACTGAGCTTTTTGCAGATTTTTTCTCCCCATCCTTTCTCTACATCTACGAGCGAGTGTCGCGGGAAAAGCTGGATTTGCCCCACACTGCCGTCCGGGGCTTCTCCTTCACGGTATAACATGCCGAGAATATCTCCTGCACGGATACCCTGTGAGGTGCCCAAGCTGAGGAAAAGGGTCTCGGCATTTGGATTCTTCTGCCGGGGTTTGCGGTCGGATTTTTTACCACTCCTGCCGTCCCTTTTATCACCACGATCCTTGCGCTTTTTCTTGCCTTCTGGTTTGTAGTCCGGATGGTCTTCGGCGATGGTCTCTCCCTCCCGGCCGATTGCTTCACGGAGGAGTTCGAAGAGTGAGGAGGCGATGTCAGTGGCAGTGTGACCATCGTCTAACAGTCGATCGATATAGTGGCGGTAGCTACGGGTGTATTCCTGCTCAAGGCGGCTTTTGACGAGTTCGAAAAGCTGGTCGGCGCGCTTGCCCTCGACTTCCTCCTGGCTCGGGATTTTTGCCCGCTCAATGTGTTGCTTGGTGTATTTCTCGATGTTCTGTAAGCGGTATATGTCGCGCCCGAACACGAAGCTGACAGCCTTGCCATTGCGTCCTGCACGGCCTGTCCTGCCGATCCGGTGCACGTAATCCTCCGGATCCTGAGGGATATCGTAGTTGAATACGGCATCGACGTCGTCGATATCGAGGCCTCGTGCTGCGACATCGGTTGCGACGAGGAGATCAAATTTGCCCTCTCGGAATCGTCGGGTGGTGCGCTCGCGTTGTTGCTGGGTGATGTCACCGTGCAGTTTATCAGCGGCATAGCCCCGCGCCATCAGCGCCTCGGTGCATTCATCGACGCTGCGTTTGGTATTGCAGAAGATCACCGAAAGTCTCGGGTCCTCGGTGTCAATGATCCGAGTGAGCACCTCTACCTTGGATCGATTGCGGACTTCGTAATATGTTTGCCTGACGGTGGAAACGGTTTTGGTTTCGCGTTGGATAGAAATTTCCTGGGGTGTGTTGCCGAATTTCTGGATCAGCTTCTGCACCTGTTTGTTCATGGTAGCAGAGAAGAACAGGGTTTGGTGTTCGGCAGGCAGGGCGCCTAGTAATTCGTCCATGTCGTCCCGGAATCCCATGTCGAGCATGCGGTCGGCTTCGTCGAGAATGGCCAGTTTGATGGTTTCCGGACGCAGAGTCTTGCGGCGCAGGTGATCGAGCAGCCGGCCGGGGGTGCCGACAACGATGTGTGCACCGCGTTTGAGCTGGGTGATCTGCCGCTCGATGGGCGTGCCGCCGTAGACGGGAACCGCACGCAGGCCCTGCATATTTGTGCCGAGACGATGTACTTCCTCGCAGACTTGGACGCATAATTCACGGGTGGGGGAGAGGATCAGTACTTGGACCACCGGGTTATCTTTATCTACCATCTGGAGAGCGGGCAGCGTGAAGGC
>JARFPV010000672.1 GCA_029288115.1 Akkermansiaceae bacterium
CTCCCCCACGTCACGGTGTTCGTCGGCAGCGTCAGATGTGTATAAGAGACAGCCCAGCCTCAGTCGGGTAAGGATGTGACGAGCCATATCCAATGCAGGTCCTGGTATTACCTGAATAGCAATAAATATGGCTCGCCCAGACAGGGTGAGCGCGAGGAAAAGGTTGTTAAGACGACATGGAATGAGGATAATACAGTCTGCCATATCATACTCGACAATTTTCTCGTAGAGAAGAAGAATGGCTCGGATAGCTCTCGTGTTTACCGGCTAAATCTGGCAAATACTGATTTCGGCAAGAAGCACGGAGCGTTTTTTGCCAAGGCATACTATACCTTACACAAGATTCCTCATCAATAGACTGAACATGAAAAAAACCATCTCTAGTAAATGTGTCTCACTCGCCGCTTTGTTGGGCGTGACGACCGCGCTAAGTGCTGAGCCAAAGGTGATCCCAGGTGCAACCGAAGCAACACCTTCCTACTCGCAATATTTCTCCTGGATCAATAATACCAACGAGGGGTCTACGGAAGAGAACACACTCGCCAATCTGGCTTTCTTCAAGTGGTTGCACGACGACTACGGGATGAAACTGGACATCTATGCCTTTGATGCAGGAACTATTGATGGACCGAGGTATTACGGCAGTACCAAAACGGATAAGTTCAAGAAGCAGTATCCACGAGGGTTCAAGCCTATCTACGAGTATGCCAAGAGCTTTGATTGCCGCTTAGGTGTATGGCTCGGGCCAGATGGCTTTGGTGATACGCCTGAGGAAGAGAAGGCGCGTACCGAGATGCTTGTGGGATTCTGCCGCGACTATGAATTTGCTTTGTTCAAAATGGATGCCGTCTGCACCCAGCTCCGGCCCGAGACGCAGAAAGCATTTGATCGCTTGATGACTGAGGTGCGCAAGCATAGTCCGGATCTGATTCTGCTGAATCACCGTCTCCAGCTTGGTGATGCCAAAAAACACGCGACGACATTCCTCTGGGGTGGTGCCGAAACCTATATCGACGTGCACATGGCGAACCGTGAGCTCACCGGGACTCACAATCGGGTGAAGGCGATTTCACGCGGTTTGGTCCCTGACCTGAAACGATTGACCGAAGACCACGGTGTCTGCATTTCCTCCTGCCTCGATTACTGGGATGATGACCTGATTCTTCAGGCATTTAACCGCAACCTGATTCTCGCTCCGGAAATCTACGCGAACCCATGGTTCCTGCGCGACGATGAGTTTCCAAAGCTGGCACGTATCTACAACCTGCACAGACGCTACCGCGATATCATGGTCAAGGGGGTGGTGCTCGATGAAGAACGATACGGCCCTCTCGCTGTGGCACGTGGTGACGATTCCACACGTCTGGTCACTTTGCGTAACCTCACCTGGGAGCCAGCCGTTCATAAGGTGAAACTCGACGAGTCAATTGGTTTCAAAGCCAACGGCGCGGTGGAGGTGCGCCAGTTTCATCCTGCCGAGCGTATCCTTGGCACCTTCAAAAAAGGCGACGTGGTTGAGGTCACCGTTCAGCCTTTCCGTAGCTGCCTGTTGCTTGTCGATACCAAAGGTTCAGGTGGTGTGGGCATTACTGGTTCTGATTACGAGGTGGTGCGTGACGTGCCTGGCAAGGACGTGATTATCAACGTGCTCGGCGGTGCAGGGGAGACAGCCAAGATCTCATTGGTGTCCGGTGGACAGAAATTTTCTGGAGCGACCCTAGATTCCAAACCCGAATCAAACCTGACCACTGGAGGTTCCGTGGACGTTACTTTCCCCGGAAAAAAAGACCGCAAGTCATGGCACAAGAGACTTGGCGCCCCCAAGGTGACTTCTGTGCCGGCTGATGCCGAGACGATTTTCGAGACAGCGTGCTTTACCGCCGACAATGATCCTCTTGAAATCAGATCCCTGAAACGTTCCGGCCCGACGAAAATCCCGCAGGTGCAAAAAACCCGCGATATATTCCTCAATCAGCCGATTATTGCAGAGCGCGGAATCCTTCAGGAGTATGTGTTTGATGGAAAATCCACTGTTTACGATTTTGAACGCAAACGTGTGCGTGCGCCTGAAAACCGCGGCTTGCGTCTGGATCTCGGTAAAGCAACCAAGGTGGGTTACCTCTTGCTAGAGGCCGCAGCTGAGACACAGGCATTATTGCCAAGTTTTGAAGACGCTGCGCCATATGCCCAAGTTTCGGCTGATTTGAAGAAGTGGTCGCCTGCAAAACTAGTGAAGGAAGGCAAAAATCTACGGATCGAGTGCGATCCTGCTAAAGAAATACGCTACCTGCGCTCGAATGTGCGCCCTGGCAAGCTCGTGGAAATCCGCGGCTTTGCCGACGCCAAGGCATCGAAGGAACTTGACCGCACAGGCTGGAAGATGACCTGGTTGTTCCCGACATTCAAGAAGGTACAGAAGGCGTGGAACTTGCCGTTCTCAGTGGATCATGCCCCGGAAGGTGGCTACCTCACGGTGGCCTGTAATGGATCCCACGGCAGCCAGGCAGTTTGGGTAGGCTTGCGGGTGGATGGCAAATATCGCGGCGCACCCGACCGTGCACCTTCCTTTGCAGCGAACCCATGGGAGTATCCTGTCAGGAAGAGTGATAAAAATTACAGCTTTTATATTCCCGTAACCGAGGACATGGTTGGTAAGAAATGTGAGGTGGTGGTTCTGGCATTTGATGCTGAAAATCTCGACTTCACACCGGATGTGTGGCAGACATCCTATCCTACACCATTCGTTAAGAAGACACTGATCCTTAAACGTTAATCATTTCCTCTATCCATCGTAACATGTCCGTTTCACAACTTATCCCGTCAGCGACCAACGGGTCGTTGACGCCGGATTTTCTCGCTGACTTGCGTAATGAATACGCCATGAGCGAGGGTGATCGTGCGTGCCACAATGCAGTGACGAACAACGCAATCGACTCACTTGTTCTCAATCGCAATGTGATGTCAGGTGACGACGGGCATTTTAGTCACCGGGTTAGGTCCAAGGGGATTATGAACCAGCAGAGATCTGGTCGCTGCTGGATGTTTGCGGCCATGAATGTGATGCGCCCCCAGGTGGTCCGTGACCACAAGATGGACGAGTTTCACTTTTCCCATGCTTATCTGCAGTTCTGGGACAAGCTGGAAAAGTCGAACATGTATCTCGAGTCGATCATCGAATTGCGTGAGGTGGATTTTCTCGATCGCGAATGGGAAATAATCAACAAGATGTCTCTTGAAGATGGAGGATGGTGGAATTTTGCGGCTAGCCTCGTTGAGAAATACGGAGTGGTCCCAGACTCGGTAATGCCCGAGACCCATAGCAGCCAGAATACGGATACGCTGAACCACATCCTGGAACGACTGCTTCGAGTGTGGGCAACGCGTATCCTGGAAGGCCACAGGAACGGGATGGGGGAGGAGAAGCTCCGCGCCCAGAAAGAGGAGGCACTGAAGGAGGTCTATCGATTTCTCGTGCTGAACCTCGGCGAGCCACCCGCAGAGTTTGAGTGGCGTTACAAGCGTAGCAAGGCAGGTGATGATGCTAATGGCAGTGATGCGAGTGCTGAGACAAACACGACTGAAGTGAGCACCTTGACATCTGCCGAGCGTTATACCCCGAAGTCATTCTATAAAAAATATGTTGGGCTTCCACTCAGTGAATTTGTCTGCCTGTACCACGATCCAAACAACGAGCTGAATCAACACTATAGCTTTAAACGTGCCCACAACATCATCGGCAATGCATCCATGCACTTTGTCAATGTTGCACCAGCGGAGATGAAGAAAATTGCCGTGGCGTCCATCCTGGACAACCAGCCGTTGTGGTTTGCCGTGGATATGAAGTTCGATCACTCTGAGAAGCATGGGGTGCTGCAACATCAGCTCTATGACTACGAGGCTTTGTTCGGTTTGGATCTAACAGTCAGTAAGGAAGACCGACTGCGATTGCACACGGGGATTGCAGGTCACGCCATGGCGCTCATGGGTGTCGATCTGGACGAAAACAAAACACCTCTCAAGTGGCTGGTGGAAAACAGTTGGGGTGAGGATAAGGGGAACAAGGGAAGATGGACGATGCATAACGATTGGTTTGATGAACACGTCTACACAATCATCGCACACAAACGTCATGTTCCTGAGGAAATACTTGAATGTTTCAAGAGTAAACCCACCGAACTGCCATGCTGGTATCCAGCTGCGAGAATGTCCTAACAAGTTTTAAATTGGTTTATGAGATTCAGTAAAAAAATGACGTGCACAATGTGCCTGGCCGCCGTAGTTGCTGTAGCACATTGGCCAACATCTCTGTCTGCGCACGAAACACATGTCAAAACGCAAACGATCGCGACCAAAGAAGCGGTGAAAGCCGCGAAGTTTGATCCGGTTGTCAAAAACATGGAGGGATGGACGGTGCATATCGACCCGAAGCTACTCAAGGGAGAACATGCCGAGATGGGAGCCAAGGCACTCAAGATGCTGGCCAACCATTTGCAGAGGATTGCGATTTTAGTGACTGGTAAGCAGCTCAAGGATTTACAAAAGGTCGGTATCTGGATTGAGCACTCCCACCCCGAGCTTTCTAGCATGCAGTATCATCCCGGTGAACAATGGCTTGTGAAACGTGGCTATGATGCGCGTCTGGTCAAAAAAGTTCACATCACCCAAGCGGCGAATTTGTTGAAAAGGGGGCAGCTTCTCAAGCACCCGGCGGTCATTCTTCATGAGTTGGCACACGGATACCACGATCAGATTCTTGGCTTCAATGAGCCACGCGTCATCGAGGCCTATAAAAAGGCGATGAAAGCAAAACTCTACGATAAAGTTCTGCTCTTCAATGGTCGAATGGTTCGGGCCTATGCCGCGACTGACCACAAGGAGTATTTCGCTGAGGGAGTGGAGGCTTATTTTTACCGCAACGATTTCTATCCATTCGTTAGAGCAGAGCTCAAAATTCACGATCCGCTACTACATGACGTGATGGAGCAGATTTGGGGCCCTTGAAGTAATTCGGATCGATATCTAGAGACATTAATCATATTTCCTGCAAGTGACACGACTCATTAAACGAACAAGCCTCGGGGCGTCTTTACTTCTCATAGCGACTCCCGCTGTCTTGGCCGGACCGATTGTTTCTGGCCTCGAATCCAGTAAGATGAGCCACAAGCTCAAGGGGATGGTCATTGCCGAGGAACTGAACTGCACTGCCTGCCACCAGAGTGATGCTGAATTTGCTTCCAAGTCAAAGCAGGCACCCCGTCTCGCGGATGTCGGCTCACGTGTGCATCCAAGCTATCTGGAGGCATTTATCCGTGATCCGCATCGGGTCAAGCCCGGCACCACAATGCCGGATGTCTTGGCTGGCATGGATGAGAACGAAAAGGCGGAGGTTGCCAAGTCGATCACCCATTTCCTCAAGTCGCTGAAGAAAAACAATTTCAAACCGGAATTGCCGGATGTCGTTGCTGCGACTGAGGGGGAAAAGCTATTCCACATGCGCGGTTGTGTTGCCTGTCACTCGCCACGTGATGCCGATGGTAAAGAGCTTCTGAGTGCGACTTCGGCTCCGTTGGGAGCCCTGCATCAAAAATACAGCGGCAAGAGTCTGGTTGCTTTCCTGCGCAATCCCCACGCCGTTCGCCCTTCAGGGAGGATGCCTAAATTTAATTTGCCGCAGAAGGAAATCGAGAACATCGCAAGTTACCTGCTGCAAGAAACTCAAATACCGGGACACCTTCAATACACCCTCTATCAGGGCAGCATTTGGGAGGGAATCAAGACCGATGGAGTGAAGGCCATCCGTGCCGGACATGTGGATAATTTTGACCTGAAAAATCTGGGGGAAATTAAGCGCCAATATGCAATCGAATACGAAGGTTGGCTGAAAATCCCCGCTGCAGGAAACTACACATTCCACCTCACCATGAATGGTGGATCACTCAGCGTTGACGGTGAAGAACTCTTTAATCTGGCACCCAGCCAGTTGAGATCTCCGACCCAATTCAAGGAAACACGTCAATTGAAGGCTGGTTGGGTCAAGCTCGAGGTCAGCTATTACCATACGGGAGACAACAAAAAATTTGCATTCGAACTGGAAGGTCCTGGACTGAAACGCGCGCCAGTCCCGTCGTCGATGCTTTCAGTTTCCAAAGAACCGATTCCACAGTTTGAACCGCTCGTCGTCGACGCTGCTCTGGCTAAGCGGGGACGTGAGCACTTTGCCTCTCTCGGATGTGCTAACTGCCACACGGACCTCAAAGTGAAACCGAATTACAGTCTCGCATTTTCAAAGCTGGGTGCGGGGAAAGGATGTCTTAGCAAGTCGCCGGGTAAGCATCCTGATTATGGATTGAGTTCGACCCAGCGTGAGCAGCTTGAGGAATTCTTACCTGCTGCGGAGAAACTGACACTCACGAATCAAGAGCATATCAGCAAAACACTCACTACATTCAACTGCACCGCATGCCACGACCGGAAGGACCTAGGTGGTGTTGACGCGAAGCGTAACCCCCACTTCACTGGCACACACCCCGAACTCGGTGAGCAGGGACGCATACCACCTACACTAACCAGCGTGGGAGCCAAACTAACACCCGAATGGATGAAGGCGGTGATGCTCGATGGAAAAACCCAGCGCGACTACATCAACACCCGCATGCCTCAGTATGGGCAGGAAAATATTGGCCATCTGGTTGAATTGTTTGGCAAGGTCGACAAACTTGAAAATGCCGTCTTTCCCAAGATTGAGAATATCCGTGAGTCGAAAAGAGCGGGGTACAATATGATTGGCTCCAAAGGATTCAGCTGCGTCGCCTGCCATGACTTCAATGGGAAAAACCCACTCGGGGCAGGTGCTCTGGACCTCATTCACGTCACTGACCGCCTGCAAAAGAACTGGTTCCACCTGTTTATGAGAAACCCCTCACGTTTCCATACCACCGGCATCATGCCGAGCTTCTGGCCAGGAGGTAAATCGATACGCCCGGATGTGCTCAATGGAAATGCCGATCAGCAAATCGAGGCACTTTGGAAATATCTCGAAGACGGACCTCGGGCAAAGAAACCAGAGGGACTGTCACGTCAGTCGGATCAGTTGCGTGTGTTCGATGAAGCAGAAATTGTCCGGGGCCGAGGTACATCCGCAGGTTTCAGGGCGATTGCCGTGGGTTATCCTGAACGGCTCAATCTCGCGTTCGACTCTGAGGAAATGGCATTGCGCATTCTCTGGAAGGGGAACTTTGCCAATGTCGATCATGGAAGGTTTCGAGTCAGTGGCAGCGACCAGATTACCTTCCCCAAGGG
>JARFPV010000676.1 GCA_029288115.1 Akkermansiaceae bacterium
GATCTACCTATGGAACCCATACAATGTGAAACTGAACGTCGATAGATACGGGGTTGCCATGCAGCGTGGCCACGGAGGAAAAGTTACATTCAAGGTCACCAAGAAGAATGACTCAGGACAGGTTATTTCTGAGAAAACCTACGGTCCAGCAAAGACAGATGTTTACATCAAGAGGAAGATGGATAGCGCTGGGCAGGCAGCATCGGGTCATCTCACCTATCTGGTTTCTGATCTCGTCATGGAGCCTGGTGAGGTCGTCATCGTTTCGCCCGGTTCTGGGGTAGACGCCACCGAGTATCATGATGCGGCGAATCCTGGCACCAATCTCACAGACTCAAGTGGTATTTCGGTGACTGAATTGCCGCACACCCGGTGGAATGGTTCTACCAATACTTGGGATTTAGTGCGTTGGGAGAATGTCCCCTTGGCACCAGGTGATGAAGTGAAGTGCCTCTACGATGTAGTATATAGCCACCGTGCGAATGGTTGGCTGACGAACTCGGCAGAGCATTTTTGGTTAGCGGCCTTCTTGCCGAATGATAAAACGGTCAAACCCAAAGACCTGGTTCATGCCGATCATAATGCCGAGAGAGTTCAAACCGTGGGCGGCAATTTTGCGGGCAGAAACTGGGCGGGGATGCCTGAGCTTCTGGTTCCCAATGTCTCTAACATTTCCCAGTATCCGGATTCTGACTGGCCCAGCTTCACAGTGTCCAACCCTGCCAGTGATGGGAAATTTTTCTTCGGCATTAACTCCCACTTGCTCAAGCCTGCCCAAAACACGGGTGTAAGTGGCAACCCGCTGGAGAATAATGACGGAGTTTCGACCCAGAACCCAGTGGAGGTGTTTAGCCAGTTCAACCCGTTCAGGACGTCATCATTTGTCGAGGGTCACCGCACATGCCAATTTAACGAATCCTATAGCTCCATTTCCAAGCCGGGGAGTATCAATGGTTTCATTCAGGAGATCGGAATTCAGTTTCCTCCCACTCAAGCCCGTAGAGGATACTGGGGGCAAAACTACCATGGCGGCGGCGGATCAACGGCGGTTCCATTTATCGATATTCCGACGACCCCGATCCTTTCTCTGGCCGATTTTGCCAATGCAAACCTCTCCCTGCGGTCATCCGAGCCGTATAAGAAAGTGGGTAATTCTCACGCCAGCATATTTGTCCCGGGAAACACGCTCTACGCTCACCCTGGTGAGAGCGCACGACCGGTCACGGCGTCAGACGGAAGCTGGCTCGTCAACAACGCTCTCTTTGACCGCTATTACCTCTCAGGCTTTGCTCCGGCATATACGATTTCCGGTAGCGGCTATCAGGCATCTGGGACGATGGAGGAAACACTGACGAATTTCTTTGGCGATAATTACCAGTCTGCGGAATCCAACCCTGTGTTGCGCCCATATGTGCCTGGCAATAAATCGTCAGATGATGTGATAGCCGAGCTTGCAGCCGATGACGGATACCGGAAGACCGGTGCCTACTCGATGATCGCAGGTGCGTTCAACGTGAACTCCACCTCAGTAAAAGCCTGGGAGGCACTGTTACGTGTGAACCGGAATCTCGCAGTGAAGCACTCTAACGGATCATCTGATTCCGAAAATGGGACACCTTTCCCATTTGGCTCATCACCCGTGGGGACCAGTTCTGGAGTGCAACAACATTGGGCTGGTTTTGCGCGCCTCACAGATGATCAGATCTCCACTCTCGCTACAAACATCGTGGAGCAGGTCAAAGCACGTGGCCCGTTTATGAGTCTGTCCGATTTTGTAAATCGTCAGCTCAGCTCGGATACTGATCTGAATGCCGCGGGTGCTCTGCAGGCCGCGCTTGATAAATCCGGTGCAATGACAAGCGCGAAAAAGGCCGCTGGTGGCGTGACGCCATCTGACCCAAGTGCCAATGCCTGGCACGGGCCGAACTTTGCCGGCGATGCAGATCTCTCAAAGCGTCAGACCACCGAGGGTATCGCAGGCGACATCAGACAGGCGGATCTACTGCGCCCTTTGTCGGCCCGTCTTAGTGCCCGCACCGACACCTTCCGGGTTGTTGGCTACGGGGAGGTGAAATCCCAAGATGGCGCACGCATCCTCGCTACAGCTACCTGTGAGGCATTGGTTCAACGAGTGCCGGAATATGTCGACCCGTCAAACAATCCATGGGATGAGGATGAGAATGCATTGAATCCTAATGCCGTGTCATTAAGCTCGCTGAACCAACAATTCGGGCGTCAATTTCGAATCGTGCAGTTCCGTTGGCTGGCATCTGATGAAGGATAGAAACTGAGATTTACCACCTTGATGCGCCCTATTATTCTATCGCTCATTTGTCTTTCCTGCTTGCTAGGGTGTTTCCCTTGTCATGGTCAGAATGCTGAAAAAGAAAAATCCCCGGTAAAATTCTCATGCCTGTATTGGGAGGGCTTGCCACCGGAAGACTTGTATTACCGGGAGAAGAAAACTTTTCACCAACTCACTTTCAAGAAAGCCAGTCGCTCCAATCACCTTCACCTCAAAGGCATGGAGTTTTTCGAGCTTCACAGGAAAGTAGAAAATCCGGATCCTGAGAAAGACACCCCCCCTTACCAGTTGCTCACGAAGGTGAAAATTCCTGCGTCAAAGGAGGTGCTTTTTCTGGTCATTCCATTTAAGCGCGAATCAGCTGTATACTACCGGGTTTTTACGATGGATGACTCACTCAAGGCCTTTCCCAGAGGTGCCTTTCGCTTCGCAAACTTCTACAAGAAGATGCTCTATGTAAAATGTGGTGACACGGTCAAAAAAATCCTACCGAACCAACTCACGGTGGTGCGCTCCTCTAACAAGCCCAATGGAGGGTTTGTTCCTTTCCTCATCGCAGACGACAAAGGAAAAAAGATTTTCGGAACACGGATTTTTGGGCAACCTGCAGGTAGAGAATTGATTTTTATCAGTCCGCCGGAAAAAAAGGGTGGCGTGCCGAGAGTGAAATTTGTCTCCCAGCTGGTAGCTCCACCAGTTCCGCCTGATCCAAACAAGAACCCATGATTACGACCCTGAAAGTATTAGTCTTGTTGCTTTCCATCGCCACAATGTCGATGGCTAAGGGGAAACCTAACATTTTGTTCATTTTTGCTGATGACTGGGGCTGGGGGGATTTGAGTTGTCATGGGCACCCGTATGTCAAAACGCCGAACATCGATAAGTTGGCTGAGAAGGGAACGGATTTCCAGCGCTTTACGGTGGCCAGTGGCGTCTGTTCTCCAAGTCGCACAGCCGTGATGACCGGGCATTTTCCAGCACGATATAAAATCGACGGGCACTTCGCCTGGGTGCCAAGCAATGCCAAGCGCGGTATGCCGGATTGGTTGAACCCCAAAGCCCCGCTTCTTTCGCGTATGCTGCAGAAGGCGGGATACGCCACGGCCCATTATGGCAAATGGCACTTGGCAAATAATATGATTCCGGACTCACCTCTACCGGCTGAGT